>NZ_JASPGY010000010.1:0-95548 GCF_030229765.1 Corynebacterium nasorum
GCTGTGGAGCATAGGAGAATCGAACTCCTGACCTTCTGCTTGCAAAGCAGATGCTCTACCAATTGAGCTAATGCCCCGTTGTTCCGTGGTGGGCCTAGCTGGAATCGAACCAGCGACCTCATCGTTATCAGCGATGCGCTCTAACCGACTGAGCTATAGGCCCTTGTGCGGAACGAGAATTAACTCTACATACTATCCCCGGATTTATACAAATCGCCTGCTCAAGAAGCTTTTCAGACCATTAGCAAAAGGGGAAGATTCGTACTGAAGAAAGAAAAATGCCGGCACCCGAAGGTACCGGCATCTTCAAACGCAAGAGAGGTGCTAGCGGTTGTCTAAGTCGACTCGCAGGCCGCCAAAGACGTCCACGATGGCGTTATAAATAACCGCCATCAGGGGCGCCAGCAATGTAAGGAGAACGGCGAAAATAACGCCGATGAGCGCAGAGGCGGAGATGATGACACCGAAGGTGACCTCGAATCCGCCGCCGACACCGCCGACGAGGCTATTGAGCGATTCCCAAATGCCCACCTGGTTCAGGCCAATATAAAGCAGGCATACGGCCAGCATCCAGGCGATCAGTCCGACGAGTGACAGGGCCAGACCGACGCGGAACGCCGAAATAGGCGAGATTCGCGTAATCGTTATGTCTCGTCGTGCCATTAATTACTCCTCATCCTTGGAAGCATCGCCAGCCTTGTGCTCCTGCTGGACCTCATCCACGGTCTTTTCGCCCTTAGCCACGGCCTGAGCGTCTTCCTCACCATCTTCTTCGACGTTGCGGTCGATGGCAAGCAGTTCGACATCGTCACCCAGGTTGACCAAGCGCACGCCCATCGTGGCACGGGAGGACGGACGAATCTGGTCCACCTCGGTGCGGATGACGCCGCCGGCGGAGGTAATGGCGAAGATTTCATCATCCTCATCCACAGAGATGGCGCCGATAAGCTTGCCGCGCTTCGGGGTGTACTTGAAGGTCATGACACCCAGGCCACCGCGGCCCTGCGTAGTGTATTCCTCGATAGCGGTGCGCTTACCGTAGCCGCCGGAGGTGGCAACCAAGAGGAATTCGCCATCGTGGACCACGGACATGGACAGCAGCTGGTCATCGCCGCGGAAGCGCATGCCCTTCACACCAGCGGTAGCGCGGCCCATGGGGCGCAGCTGGTCGTCGTCCGCAGTAAAGCGGATGGCCTGTCCCTGCTCGGAGGTGAGCAGGATGTCGTCGCCCTCGGAGACGAGCTGTGCGCCAATGAGAGCATCGCCCTCGTTGAGGTTGATGGCGATAAGGCCAGCGGAACGCGCGGACTCATAATCGGTCAAACGGGACTTCTTCACGCGGCCCTGCTGGGTGGCGAGAACCAGGTAAGGAGCATCCTCGTAGGACTGGATCTGGATGACCTGGGCAATCTTTTCTTCCGGCTGGAATTCCAGCAGGTTTGCCACGTGCTGGCCACGAGCAGCGCGACCGGCCTCTGGCAGCTCATAAGCCTTGAGGCGGTAGACGCGGCCGAAGTTGGTAAAGAACAAGATCCAGTCGTGAGTGGAGCAGACGAAGAAGTTCTTGACAATATCGTCCTGCTTGAGCTCAGCGCCGCGCACGCCCTTGCCACCACGCTTTTGCGCCTTATAGGAATCCACCTTGGTGCGCTTAGCGTAGCCGGTAGAGGTAATGGTGACCACGACGTTCTCGCGGGCGATGAGATCCTCATCGGTGACATCGCCGGTCGCCGGAATAATTTCGGTGCGGCGTTCATCGCCATACTTATCGACGATCTCTGCCAGCTCATCGTGGACAATCTGGCGCTGGCGGTCCTCGCGGGCGAGGATATCCTTCAGATCAGCGATCTCGCGCTCAATTTCCGCCAATTCATCGATAATCTTTTGGCGCTCCAGGGCGGCCAGCTTGCGCAGCTGCATGGCCAGGATGGCATCGGCCTGGATATCGTCGACGTCGAGAAGCTCCTTCAAGCCCTCGCGCGCTTCGTCCACGGTGGGCGAACGGCGAATAAGGGCAATGACCTCATCGAGCATGTCCAGTGCCTTGACCAAACCGCGCAAGATGTGGGCGCGCTTTTCGGCCTCATTCAGGCGGTACTGGGTGCGGCGAACGATGACCTCGATCTGGTGCTCCACGTAGTAGCGCAGCATCTGATCCAGGCGGAGGGTGCGCGGCACGCCGTCAACAATGGAGAGCATGTTGGCACCGAAGGAGGTCTGCAGCTGGGAGTGCTTGTAGAGGTTATTGAGCACCACACGCGCCACAGCGTCGCGCTTAAGGGTGACCACGATGCGCATGCCCACGCGGTCGGAGGACTCATCCTCAATCTTGGAAATGCCCGCAATCTTGCCGCTGGCCACGGACTCCGCGATATTGGAGATGAGGTTATCCGGGTTGACCTGGAACGGCAGCTCGGTAATGACGATGGTCTGGCGGGATCCAGATTCCTCGATGGAGGTCACGCCGCGCATACGGATGGATCCGCGGCCGGTGGTGTAGGCATCCTTGATGCCCTGATCGCCCACGATAAGGCCCGCGGTGGGGAAATCCGGGCCCTTGACGCGTTCCATGCAGGCTTCCAACGCAGTCTCTTCATCGGCGTCTGGGTTATCTAGTAGCCAGTAGATGGCCTCAGCCAGCTCGTTGAGGTTATGCGGCGGGATATTGGTGGCCATACCCACGGCAATGCCGCCCGAACCGTTCATCAGCAGGTTTGGAACGCGGGACGGCAGTACGTCCGGCTCGCTGGTTTTGCCATCGTAGTTGGGCGAGAAATCAACGGTGTTTTCGCGGATATCGCGCACCATCTCCATCGCCAACGGGGTGAGCTTACACTCCGTATAACGCATTGCTGCTGGGCCATCGTTACCGCGGGAGCCGAAGTTACCCTGGCCATCCACCAGTGGGTAGCGCATGTTCCAGGACTGGGCCAAGCGCACCAAGGTGTCATAAATGGCGACGTCACCGTGCGGGTGGAACTGACCCATGGTGTCCGAGACCGGGCGGGCGGACTTTACGTAGCCGCGCTCCGGCCGGTAGCCGGAATCGAACATCGCGTAGAGGATGCGGCGGTGCACCGGCTTTAGTCCATCGCGGACCTCCGGCAGGGCACGGCCGACGATGACGGACATGGCGTAGTCGATGTAGCTCGACTCCATCTCCTCATTAATGTCAATGGGAAATATGCGATCAAAAAGATCGTCGTTATTGTCACTCATAACGCCAGATTCTACCCTTTAGCGCCTTTCAGGGCCCGAATTGCCGCACGCATGGTATCACCGTGGTATCACTAAGGCATGGCAATGACATTGCGGCTTACGGCCGAACAAGACCACGCGCTCACCCTGCTGGCCTCGGCGCAGGGTACCTCCAAACATGAAGCGGTAGTGCGCGCCATCGTTGCGGCGGCAGCCCGCACGCTTGCCGACGCCCACGTGCAATCCACCGCCCGCGCCCTCCTCCCCGGCCGCGCTGAGCTGGAGGCGGAAATCCGCCGCGCCCGGCCCACGCAGTCCTAGGTGATCATGAGTACCGAACAGCTCTACCTTTTGGCACACGAGTTTTGCGCGCGCTTTAACGTCCGCATCACCAATTTTGCTGCTCTTGCGGCCGCTGCGGCGGCCAGCACTGCCAAGGTGGAAGGAATAGCCATCCACGATAGCCACCGCGATGCCGCCCGCGCTATGACGGAGGTTTTAGCCCGCGTTCCGGCGCTGAGCGGGTATAACGCAGAGTTCGCAAAGTTCACCGTGCGCGTCTACCTTAGTGTTAAAGAAGTTGCCTAAGTTTTGGGAAGAGTGACCCAAGGAAGGAACTAGCACCATGTCCCACGTCAAGAAGATCGCCGTATCGAGCCTTACCGCCGCGGCCCTAACCGCCACCGCCATCACTGCTCCTACCGCTACTGCAGCTGAGGCGGATTCCTGGAAAGACGAGGTAAATCCGGAATTTGAACAGGGCCAGACTGGTGGTTCCTCTACCGGTTCTTCCCAGCTGGATCTCACGTTGATCATCACCGCAGCGGCCGCGGGCGTCACCGCCCTGGCCAGCGCCGTGGCCCTCTACTCCCCCAACGTGGATCTGGAAAAGGCAGCCCGCGATGCTGGCTTGGGCCAGATCGCCGATCAGATTGCTGCCATTCAGGCCAACCTTCCTGGCCTGCCGGGACAGCCGGCTTAATTCGCGTAAGGTGGTGCAGCATGGCACATCTTTCTGAACTTATGTCAGGTCCGCAGCGCACTGCGGTGATAAGCGATTGTGGCGAGCTGGTTGAGAGGGTCGTCGCCAAGCAATCGGGCATTACCGGCATGGCGCTGAAGGGCGCAGTCGCCGCCGCGAAGAAGGTCGACTCCGCCATCATCACCAAGGCGCTAGGCCGCGTGCTACCGGATGTCCTCGACGCTATGGACCCGCACTGGCAAGAGTTTGAAAACAGCTCTGAGCAGGATTTCGGTTCCTTCCTGGAGCCGCGCAGCGCCGAGGTCAGTGATGCCATCATGGCGGTAGCCGATAAGCATGCCGAGCAGGTCAACTCCCCCGCACTATCCAAGCCTTATAACTCCCTGCGTGCTAAGGCTTCGAAATTCCTCACCCCTGCGGTTCCGGATTTCGGCCGCGTGCTGCAGAAGCATATGTAGATTCCCGGCAGTTGAATCGCCTTCTAAATGCCAGGTATAAGTGTGGAAGTGACTACTTCCGCAGCTAACCAGACCGAGTACCCCGCCGGCCAAGATCCCGCCCGCTGGCGGGTACTTATCGTTTTGCTCACGGCGCTTTTTATGTCGCTGCTGAGCGTATCCATTGTTAATGTGGCCCTGCCCTCTATTCAATCGGGTTTAGGGGCTTCTAATTCGGATGTGCAATGGGTGCTCTCCGGCTATGCGCTCACCTTCGGCGTCATCCTCGTTGCGGCCGGCCGCGCCGGAGATCTCCTCGGCCGCGGCGGCATCTTTCTGGCGGGCATCGCTATCTATTCCATTAGCGCCGCGGTCGCCGGTTTTGCCCCAAATGCTGAGGCACTCAATGCCGCCCGCTTTATCCAAGGCATAGGTGCTGGCCTGCTTAATCCCCAGGGCGTGGGCATGATCCAACAGTACTTTCGCGGCACCGAGCGGGCCCGCGCTTTCGGCTATTTCGGCTCCACGGTGGGCCTCGCCGTAGCCATTGGACCGGTACTTGGCGGCTTGCTCATACGCCTGGGTGGCGCAGACCTGGGCTGGCGGTTGACTATGCTGGTCAATTTCCCCGTCGGCCTTTTTGCCATCATTTTGGGATTGATGTGGTTTCCGCGGCCGCTATTTTCCCGTGTACGCGATGAAATGGGCAATAAACTGGGAATTTTCAAGACCCTAGCCACCCTTGATCCCATTGGTGCTGTGATCCTTGGCGTCGCCGTGTGGGCCATCCTCTTCCCCTTCATGGAGTCTTCTGGAACACCTGGCGTGTGGTCTCTGCTGCTCCTGGGCGCGTTTTTGCTGGCGGCATGGGTGCTGTGGGAACGCCGCCACAAAGCCACCGGCCATCCGCCGATGGTGGATCTTAATATCTTTGCTACCCCAAGCTTTCGCAATGGCACCATCATCGCCACCTTATGGTTCATGGGCATTACCAGCATTTGGGTGCTCGTCGCGCTCTACTTCCAAAGCGGTCTCGGGCACTCCGCCCTCGCTGCCGGATCCGTAGGCATTCCGGCCGCTTTGTTGAGCTCTATTTCTGCCACACTGGCCGGCCGATCCGTGTCCGTCCACGGCCGCAAGGTCGTGGTTATCGGCATGATGGTGACCATCTCCGGGCTCGTTGCCACCATTGCGCTCATCTGGGCCACCGAGCAATGGGGTACCAGCGAATGGTGGATGGTCCTGTCGCTCTCCTTGGTGGGCGGCGGGCAAGGCTCGGTCATCTCCCCTAACCAGACGCTCACCTTGGCACATGTCCCTCAGGCCTACGCTGGATCGTCGGGCGCTGTCCTCCAGACCGGCCAGCGCATCGGCACGGCCATCGGTCTTGCCGTCATCACGGCCATAGTCTTTGCCACCCTGCACGGCACGAACGCGGACTGGCCACTTTCCATCGTCGCCGGCTTCGGCGTCATCCTGGCCATGTGCCTTGCCTCCCTGGGATTCGCCGTAGCGGATCAGCGCAGATCCCAGGCCTAGGCCCGGCGCTTTCCGACGCCACAATTAAAGCCCACCGCGGTAAATTCCACGGTGGGCTTTGTGCTGCGCTTTAGATATCCAGGAAGCGGACGTCCTTCGCGCGGCGGGTAATGAAGGAGCGGCGAGCCGAGACATCATCACCCATGAGGATGGAGAAGAGCTCATCGGCGCGCTGCGCGTCTTCCAAATCCACACGGCGCAGGATGCGGGTGCTCGGGTCGAGCGTGGTCTCCCAGAGCTCGGAGGCGTTCATCTCGCCGAGACCCTTGTAGCGCTGGATGCCATCATCCTTGTTGATCTTACGGTTTTGCTCTAGGCCCTCGGCCAGCAGTTTATCGCGCTCGGCGTCGGAAAAAGCATAGCCCGGAGTACCCTTAGACCACTTGAGCTTGTACAGCGGCGGGTTAGCCAAGAACACGTGGCCATCCTCAACCAACTGCGGCATGAAGCGGAAGAGCAAGGTCAAAAGCAGCGTGGCAATGTGCTGACCGTCAACGTCGGCATCGGCCATGAGCACGATCTTGTCGTAGCGCAGCTTCTTGATGTCGAATTCCTCATGGATGCCGGTACCCAGTGCGGTAATAATCGCCTGGACCTCAGCATTCTTGAGGACCTTATCCATGCGGGCCTTCTCCACGTTCAAGATCTTGCCGCGCAGAGGCAAGATGGCCTGGAACATGGAATCACGGCCGCCCTTAGCGGAACCACCTGCGGAGTCACCCTCCACGATGTAGAGCTCGGAAATCTTCGGGTCCTTGGAGCGGCAATCCGCGAGCTTGCCGGGCAGACCGCCCAGGTCGGTGGCAGATTTGCGGCGCACCATCTCGCGGGCCTTGCGGGCAGCCATGCGAGCATGTGCGGAGGACACGGCCTTATTGATAATGGCCTTTGCCTCAGCCGGATTGGCATCGAACCAGTCATTGACGTGCTCGTTCACCGCACGCTGGACAAAGCCCTTGATTTCGGAATTGCCCAGCTTGGTCTTGGTCTGGCCCTCGAACTGCGGATCGCCCACCTTGACGGAAATGACGGCGGCCAAGCCCTCGCGGCAGTCATCGCCGGAGAGGTTGCCATCCTTTTCCTTGATGAGCTTATGCTCCTTGGCATAGCGGTTCATCAGGGAGGTTAGGGCCGCGCGGAAGCCCTCTTCATGCGTGCCGCCCTCGTGGGTATTGATGGTATTAGCAAAAGTGTGCACGGACTGCTTATAGCCCTGGTTCCACTGCAGTGCTACTTCCACCTCATGATCTTCGCCCTTGGCATCGAAAGAAACGATAGTCGGGTGGATCGCGGTCTTGGACTTATTGAGGTACTTGACGTAATCGGTCAAGCCATCCGGGTAGTGGAAGGTGACCTTTTTGCGGCGCTTCTTTTCCGCCGCAGTTTCCGCCGCTTCACCAGATTCTTCGTTGAAGGTATCGCCAGCGTCCGGGGCATCATCGAAGGAGGTTTCATCCGCACTGGTCTCGCCGGATTCTGCATCGGCGATTTCTTCCAGCTCAATCTGCTCTTCGGTAACGCGCTCATCGATGAGCTCAATGGATAGGCCCTTATTCAGGAAGGCCATTTCCTGCAGGCGGCGAGCAATGATGTCGTAATCGTACTCGGTAGTTTCAAATACTTCCGGATCCGCCCAGAAGCGGATCTTGGTACCCGTGCCGCGGGCGTTGCCGCCCTCAACGAGATCATCCGGGACGGCGTTCTGGAAGTTTTGATACCAGTGCTTACCATCGCGTTTAATTTCCGCTTCTACGCGGGTAGAAAGCGCGTTCACCACGGAAATGCCGACGCCGTGCAGGCCGCCAGATACGGCGTAGGAGTCGGAGTCGAATTTACCGCCGGCGTGCAGCTGCGTCATGACCACTTGGACGGTAGGTGCGCCGGAGGCGTGCATTTCTACCGGGATACCACGGCCATTATCGATGACCTCGACGCCGCCATCTTCCAGCAGTTTGACGGTAACCTTATCGGCGTAGCCGGCCATAGCCTCATCGACGGAGTTATCAACGATCTCCCAAATGAGGTGGTGCAGGCCGCGCGAACCGGTCGAACCAATGTACATGCCGGGGCGCTTACGGACGGCTTCGAGGCCCTCCAGGATCGTAATTGACCCGGCATCATATGCGTGTTCTTCAGCCACGGATTCGTGCTCTCCTTTTGGCTATAGCTAATTCTAAGACTTTAACTATTCTACACGGATACCCCCTACTGAAAGACACCCCACACCCGTGAGAGATAGGAATCTGGCGCGCTCTGAGGTTATTTAGGATTTAAAGGTCGGATCCAAGTGCAACCTATTAGCCATACGTATCTTGCGATCCTTGTGGTTTCACCCACTGCCGCCCCTCATAATTTCGCTGCTGCTTGGGCCCATGAATGCGCAGCTCAACAATGACATCCGGGCCTAGGCGGTCAGAGATTTTCCGCAGGATTTGTCGCTGCAGATAGCGCAGCTCCGTAGCCCAGGTGGAGTTATCGCAGGACACATAGACAACCTTGTCCTTAATCCGTTGCGGCTGCGTATGGGCGGCGATGCGCTCGCCCACGAGATTCTCCCAATTACCCATCACCCAACCATTGGCCAAGTCGTGCTCCCAGCCGCGATTGACTACCTCGCGGCTGATTTGGGCTCCCAGGCTCGGCACCGCCAGCGTTCGCCGTTTCTTCCTGCCATCTGGTCCCGTAGGAATGCCCCGTTGATAGCCCATATACCCCTGCTTTTGTGCCTTCTCTAGAGAGGGCACCGGCATCTTCGGCACAAGGCGGGTTAGCTTCGGCGGGTTCTTGGAGGTGGACCGTACCAATTTAAAGTACTGGGTGACAGGATCAATGCGCTGCTTGCCGACGCCCCCTTGTTCCTCACTCATCCTTGTCACCATCCCCATCCTCAACGGCATCCTCAGCGCTGAGCTTGGAGATGCGGCCGGTATCGGTATCTTCCACGCTCACGCGGTAGCGCACGATGGGTTCCAAGTTCCCCGGTAGGTCCTCATCTACCGCCGCGGTAATGAGCACCTGCTCGGCCTCGGCGGCCAGGTGGACAAGCTGCTTGCGGCGCTTGGCGTCAAGCTCGGCAAATACATCATCCAAAATGAGCACCGGATCCGATCCTCCCTCTTGCCGCAGCAGATTAAACTCCGCCAGGCGCAGCGCAATGGCATAGGACCACGTCTCACCATGGCTGGCAAAGCCCTTGGCCGGCTGATCACCCAGATTAAGCACCAGATCGTCGCGGTGCGGGCCCACCAGGGAAATGCCGCGTTCAATCTCGCGCTGCCGGGCGGTGGCCAACTCGGTAAGCAAGACGGCCTCTAGTACCTCGCGATCCGAGGTATCGATAGTGGACTTATATTCCACCTGCGCCAGCCGCGATTCTGGTGCCAGGCCGGAATAAGCGGCGGGGATGTGGTCCAAGAGGGCGTCGACAAGCGCAAGGCGCGCGGCGATTACTTGGGCGCCGAGCCGGGCAAGCTGCGCATCCCAGGTATCCAAGGTAGCCAATGCGGCGGCACCGTCGCTATCGGAATAGCCGCGGCGCAGGCTGCCGGAGGCTGATTTCAGCAAGGCATTGCGCTGCTTGAGTACCTTGTCATAGTCGGCCTTTACACCCGCAAGGCGCGGAGTCCGCGAGGCAATGATGCTATCGAGATAAGCGCGCCGTCCGGCCGGCTCCCCGCGCACCAAGGCCAAATCCTCCGGGGAAAAGAGCACCGTTTTTACCACGCCCAGCAGCTCACGGGGGCTGCGCAGGCGCGTGCGATTGATCTGCGCTTGATTGGCCGCGTGGGGTTTAATCAGCAAATGGGTAGTGAGCTCGCGGCCCTGGTTCACCGCGGTAATAGACACCCGTGCACTATCGGCACCCTGCCGCACCAACGGTGCATCGTGAGATACGCGATGGGAGGAAAGATGGGCAGTATAACCAATGGCCTCGACGATATTGGTCTTGCCAAAGCCATTGCGCCCGACAAAAAGGGTGATCCCGGGCCCTAGCTGCACATTAAGTTCGGGCCATGAGCGAAAATCCCGAACATCGAGATCCCTGACGTACATTAGCCCGGCAGGCGAACCGGCATGAGCAGGTAGGTGAAGTTGGTCTTCGGCGTGGGGAAGTTGCCATCTTCATCGGCCTCAGGCAGCTCTTCCGGTTCTGGGATCATAATGGCTGGGCGGGAAGGCTCGGTGAAGCCGAAGACCACGCGGTCGGTGTTGATGACTGCCAAGCCATCTTTGAGGTAGCCCGGATTGAAGGCAATGAGAAACTCATCGCGGCCATGGAAAGCGCACGGCAAGGTCTCGGTCGCATTACCGGCATCCGCGCCGGCAGATAGGGTTACCTGCCCATCGGCGAATTCCATGCGAATCTGTGCATTACGATCCGTCAGCAAAGAAACGCGACGGATTGCTTCCTGCAGCGGTGCCACCTCAATGGAGGCAATATTGGTGTGATTCTTCGGCAGCAGCGGCTGCACATTGGGAAAGTCCGCATCCAGCATGCGCGTGGTGGTTTCGCGATTATCAGCGTGCAGACCAAAGAGGCCATCGGCACCAATATTGTCATCGGTGCCCACGGCAATCTCTACCGGAATGTTGAGATGCGGATCCAAGGAACGGCCGGTTTCCTGGAGGGTCTTAGCAGGTACCAATAGCTTGGCTTCGACATCCGGGGACTTCGGCTCCCATTCCAAGGTGCGCATGGCCAGACGGAAACGGTCCGTTGCCGTCATCTCAATGTCTTTGCCATGGATATCCATGTGCACACCGGTGAGCATAGGCAGAGTGTCATCCTTGCCGGCTGCGGCAGCGACCTGGTGGATGGCCTCGACGAAAAGCTGTGGCTGGATAGTGCCCGTAACCTCTGGCAATACCGGAAGCTGAGGGTAATCATCCAGTGGGATCAGTGGCAGCTCGAAGCGAGAGGAACCACAAGTAACCAGTGCCTTGGAATCTACCTGGGAGATCTCTACTTCCTTGTTGGGCAAAGAAGCAACGATATCGGAGAGGAGCTTGCCGGCTACCGCAATCTGTCCGGGCTCATCCACCATGCCGGCGATGCGGACGCGGGTAGAAACCTCATAATCGAAGCCGGTGAACTCAAGACCATTGTCATCCGCGGTGATCAACATCGCGCGAAGCACGGGCTGAGTGACCTTGGAAGGCAGGCTGCGAGCAACCCACGCTACGGCGTTGGCAAGGTCATCTTTGGCAACGCGAAATGACACGGCTTCATCCATGGTGCGAAGAGCTCCTCTGAGGCAAGTAGGAAATTTGTTACTTACAAAAGACTGGCTTCCAACTTACCGCATTGGGCGCGGTGCGCCACAACGTGTAATTCCATCTTTGCCCGCTCGATCCGCGCCTGGCCGGAGGCGGGGCGGGCCGAATTCCACACACCCTCTTTCTTCTATACAGATCAGAGAAATAATTTAGTAGTAGTAATAAGCGCTGTGGGATCTGTGGGTAACTAGGTAAATGACAAGTTCATGGCGCAGATCTGGGGTGTGGCAAATCTTGTGATCTTGCTGTGATCAATCGGGGTGAATTGTGGACAACTAGTGGGATCGCCGTTTTATCCACAGGTTTTGTCATTTGATCACTGATCTACACACAACACTGATCACAGGGTGGTTCTCCCAGCACAAGGCCTGTGGAATCAAAAACTGTGAGTAAGATCTATGAATTACAAAGATGAAATTACACAAGTGTGAATAACGCTGTGGATAACTTTTCTTGCAGATAAACGGCCCTTTTTAGAGGGTTTCGGGCCTTATTTGTGAAATTACAAGGGTGTGCCGGTGCGGCGTGGAGGATTCTGTCTAGCTTTCTAGCTGGTTTCAACCCCAAGTGACCCCGGCGAAATCTGGGAAACGGGAGCGGGAAAACAAAAGCGCCCTCCTTATATAAAGGAGAGCGCGGAGGCAGCACGCTAAGACTTAGGCGCGACTGCGATTCTTGATGCGTTGGGTAAGCGCCTGGATCTCGTCATAGGTATTGCGCTTTTCAGTCATCTCTTTGCGGATTTTGCGATCGGCATAAATGACGGTGGTGTGGTCCTTACCGCCGAACTGTTCACCGATCTTGGGCAGGGATAGCTCGGTAAGCTCGCGGCACAAATACATTGCCAGCTGGCGAGCATGCGCTACCGCGCGCTTCTTGCCGGCGCCGCGCAGAGTTTCTACATCAATATCGAAGAAGTCTGCCGTGACCTCCATGATTGAGGTAGCGGTAATCTTTCGATCAGCGGAATCCGGGGCCAAATCGCGCAATGCGATTTCCGCCATCTCTACGTTGATTGGCTCATCTACCAAAGAGGAATAGGCCGAAACACGGATAAGTGCGCCTTCGAGCTCGCGAATGGAAGATTCAAAGCGCGAGGCAATGAGCTCAAGCACGGAGCGATCCACCTCGGTGCCGTCATTTGCCGCCTTCTTCATCAAAATCGCGATGCGCGTTTCCAGATCTGGTGGCTGAATATCGGTAATAAGACCGCCTTCAAAGCGCGTGCGGAGGCGATCCTCCAGCGTTGTCAGCTGCTTCGGCGGGCGGTCCGAAGACAAAATGATCTGCTTATTGGCTTGGTGCAGCGCATTGAAAGTATGGAAGAACTCTTCCTGGGTGGATTCTTTGCCCTCCAAGAACTGGATATCATCGACCATCAAGATGTCGAGATTGCGGTAGCGCCGTTTGAAGGATTCCTGGCGGTCATCACGCAGCGAATTAATATAGTCATTCGTAAATTCTTCCGAAGACACATATTTCACGCGCAAACCCGGGTGCAGCACCTGGGCGTAATTACCAGCGGCGTGCAAAAGGTGCGTTTTGCCTAGACCAGAGCCACCCCAGATGAATAGTGGGTTATATGCACGGGCGGGATTTTCGGCCACAGCAACGGCTGCCCCATTGGCAAAACGATTCGAAGAACCGATAACGAAGCTATCGAAGGTGTGCTTCGGATTCAGTGAAGTTTCACGGTTGGGATCATGTGCCGGAGCCTCGCGCGGGATGCGAGCGGAATTAGAGCTAGCGTCGGTGAAATTTCCCGCGGACTGCGCCTGCTGCTGGTTATAGTGCTGGGCAAGTTCATCCAAGCTGGCTGGGGCATGGCTGGATTGCCAGTTGTTTTGTGCGGGCGCTGGTTGTGTACCGGTATTAGAGTGTTGCGGGCGCGGAATGTAGTTCTGGGGAGGCTCCGTGTGCTGGGGTTGTTGCGCTTGCGGAGCCTGCTGCTGTTGCGGGGGAGCTGCCTGTGGAGAAGGCTCTGTGGCCGGTGGTTGTGGTTCTTGCGGAGTAGCCAAGGTAACCGCGAAGGAGCAGGGACGTCCGAGGTGTCGGGTTAAGGCCTTGGCGATGTACTCGCCCAATTCATTTTCGACCACATTTTTGGCATCGAGATTCTCGGCGGCGACGAGGGTGTAGCCCTCGACCATCATGATGGGGCGGACCAGTTGAAGGTAAAGGCGCTGTGAATGGGAAAAACTAGGGACCTCGGAATTGGGTTGCTCGGATTGTGCGAGCAGGTCATCAACGACCGCGCGCCAAATGGCATGCAGGTTCGCTTGTGGGTCAGTCACAACAGGCTACCTTTGTGGAATTTAGTTGGGAACGGGTGGACATTGAATAACAATTTTCACCGTGGATTCCACCGTGGTTTTCACAGTGGTTTTTATCGAGTCACCTCGATCTCCACAGAGTTATCCACAGGTGTGGATGAAAGAGTTATTCACAGCTTAGTTCATGGCTGTGGATAACTCTTCATAGGCCGGTTTATGGCATTAAGCTGCGGAAACTACAAAAGTCTCAAGCGTTGATTTAGAGTTATCCACATGCCAGGCTTGGCTGTGGAATTTGATTCTTCTGTTGTACCGCCGAAGCGGCGGGTGTGTCTAGTGAGAAAAATTCACCCCCTGGACGCCGATCTGGATAGGTCCTCCAGTGCGGTGGATTCGGCGCAGTAAGAGCCCGGAATCTGGCCGCCTAGCTGCAGGAAAAAACATTTATGTAATTTCGGGTGTACCCGGGTGTCGATTTGTTTCTAGCGGCAGAAATCACGTAATCTGGCATGGTCTATTGCAACAAAGAGTTGCGCGTGAAAGTGACAGCGTCACCTCGCACTGGCTGGGCCCGTCGGCTCGCCGTGCACCGGAGAGACTGTGATGCGTCAGGTTCATGGAATCTAATCATCAGTGGGTGCGCCGCTGTTAGCGGTGGTGTGCCTACGCACAACTTCAAGGAGAATTAACGTGGCAAAGGGTAAGCGCACGTTCCAGCCGAACAACCGTCGTCGTGCTCGTAAGCACGGTTTCCGCACCCGCATGAGCACTCGTGCAGGTCGCGCAATCGTTGCGGCTCGTCGCAAGAAGGGCCGCGCAAAGCTGACTGCGTAAGTTATGCTTCCGGCCCAGCACAAGCTCACATCGCCGACACAGTTTCGGCGCACGATGAAGGGCAGTCGCCGGGCGGGCACTCGTACGGTAGTCGTGCATGCGCGCGATAACGCAGGTACGGACAAGGAAGCCGAAATCGCAGCCACTGGGCCGCGCTTTGGCTTAATTGTTTCTAAAGCCGTCGGGAATGCAGTGGTTCGCCACCGCACCTCCCGACGGCTTCGCCATGTGTGCATGACTTTCATTCCCAAGCTGCCTGCCAGCGTGGATGTGGTCATTCGTGCACTGCCCGCTAGCGCCACTGCTAGCAGTGAGCAATTAGAAAAAGATCTTGCTAAAGCACTGCGCAAGCAATGGGATATCTAAATTCCCGCGGGGAGGAAATTCCCCCAGCCAGAGGATTGGCCACACCAATGGTCAAAGTGGTTCGTTTCTACCAAAAACATGTCTCTGGCCTTAAGATGGTATCGACCTGTCGGTTTGAACCGACATGCAGTGCTTATGCTCTTGAAGCGCTATCCAAACATGGGGCATTCAAGGGTACGGCGATGGCAATTGCCAGGGTCTGCAAATGTGGCCCCTGGCATCCGGGCGGATTCGATCCGGTTCCGGACCCCAACAACAACTGAGGATTAAACACTCGTGCTTAATTTCATTTACTGGCCAATTTCGGCCGTTTTATGGTTCTGGCACTGGCTGCTTTCCCTCGTGATGGACCCATCCTGGGGCATTACGTGGATTCTGGCCATTGTGCTGCTGACCTGGACGCTTAAGGCGCTGATGGTCAAGCCGACTATCAGCCAGATTCGTTCCTCGCGCAAGATGCAGGAAATCCAGCCTAAGGTGCAGGAAATCCGTGCGAAGTACGGCAACGATCAGACCAAGGCCGCGCAGGAAATGCAGAAGGTCTACAAGGAATCTGGCGTTCGTCCGATGGCCGGCTGCCTGCCGGTATTCGTGCAGATTCCAATGTTCGTTGGTTTGTTCCACGTACTGCGCTCCTTCGACCGCACCGTTGCAGTAGCCGGTGGCATTGGCCACCCCAGTGGCGATCCAATGTCCATTGAGGACAACGCCAATACTGCCAACTACATCTTTAAGCCGGAGCTGGTCCAGCAGTTCTTGGATGCCAAGATTTTCGATGTCCCGCTGGTGACCAACCTGCGCTTGAACTCGCCGATTGTGGAGGGCGTTACTACCAGCCAGGCCGCCGTTATCATCGTTCCGATGATCGCCGTGATTGCGGTTATGACGCACTTCAACGCCCGCATGAGCCTAAACCGCCAGGAACAGCGCCGCGCCGCCGGTAAGACCCAAGCGCCACAGGGCCAGAATGCGGAAATGATGCAACAGCAAATGGCCATGATGTCCAAGATGATGCTCTGGGTCATGCCAGCTATGCTGATCTTCTCCGGCTTCATCTGGCCAATCGGTTTGCTGTTCTACATGATGGCCAATACGGTCTGGACCTTCTTCCAAACCCGCATCGTCTATGCCAAGATGGACCGCGAGGAAGAAGAAGAGGAAGCCGCGAAGGCTGAGGCCAAGCGGACTTCCGCACCTAAGCCGGGTGCCCGCAAGAAGGACAACCGCACCAAGAAACAGCGCAAAAACAAATAAACACGGAGGAGAACCCCATCATGTCCAAGATGGACCCGTCAGTAGTATTCGGCTCCCGCTTGCCCCTCGCGCAGGCTTACCATGATTCGCTCGCTACAGACGGGTCCACTCGTGGTTTTATAGGCCCCCGGGAGGTGCCGCGTTTGTGGGACAGGCACATTATTAACTGCGCCGTCGTCAAGCAGGCAATCCCCGAGGGCACCACGGTCATCGATGTAGGCTCGGGTGCCGGACTGCCTGGCATTCCGCTGGCCATTGCGCGCCCAGACCTGCGGATAACCCTGATTGAGCCGCTGTTGAAGCGCTATAACTACCTCAACGAGGTGGTAGAAGAACTAGGGCTCGACAATGTGACGGTCCTGCGTGGCCGCGCTGAGGAAGGCCCGATTAAAAAGGCCGTGGCGGGGGCCGATGTGGTGACCTCGCGCGCCGTCGCGCCCTTGGGTAAGCTTGCGAAGTGGTCGCTGCCGCTAGTGCGCAAGGGGGGCGAGATGATCGCACTGAAGGGCTCTTCGGTACATGAGGAACTAGAACGCGATGCCGCTGACATCAAGAAGGCCGGCGGTGGAAAGGCCGAGGTCAGAACCATCGAGGGAACCACGATCATTCGTGTCCCGCGCGTGAACTAAAGTAGACGGCATGACTAATCCGCGCCTTATCACCATTGCTAACCAGAAAGGCGGCGTAGGCAAAACCACCTCCGCCGCCAACTTGGCCGCAGCGCTTGCCGCAGAGGGCAAGAAAGTGCTGGTGATCGATCTTGACCCGCAGGGAAATGCTTCCACGGCCATGGGTGCGGAACATAATTCCGGCACCGATTCCAGCTATGAGGTGCTCCTCGGGGACTGCAGTGCCGAGAAGGCTATGCAGCCTTCTTCGCATAACGAGAACCTTTTCTGCATCCCCGCCACCATTGATTTGGCTGGCGCGGAGATCGAAATGGTGTCCTTGGTACGCCGCGAATTTCGGCTTTATGACGCCCTGCATAACGGCTTCCTCGAGGAGCATGGCTTCGAATACGTTTTCATTGACTGCCCGCCATCGCTAGGTTTGCTTACCATCAATGCGATGACGTGCGCGGAAGAGGTCATCATCCCGATTCAATGCGAGTACTACGCCCTCGAGGGTGTGGGCCAGTTGCTGGGAAATATTTCCATGATCCGTGAACACCTCAACGAGGATCTGCATATCTCTGCCGTGCTGTTGACCATGTATGATGCCCGCACGCGCTTGGCAGAAGATGTGGCAGATAACGTTCGCGAGCAATTTGGTGCCGTGGTGTTGGGCAATGTTATCCCGCGCTCCGTGCGCGTTTCGGAGGCGCCGGGATACGGTACTACGGTTATTGATTACGCTCCTTCGTCCACCGGTGCCCGCGCCTATCTTGCGGCGGCGCGCGAGCTTAACCGGCGCGGCGATTATCGCCCGCACCCGACCACCGGGGCGATTGGCGTGAGCCCAGAGATTTACGCGGAATTGGAAGGATAGGAACTCATGGCAGAACAGAAGCAAGGTGGACTCGGCAAGGGTCTCGCCGCACTCATCCCATCCGGCCCTGATGCCCCTACCCGCAAGCCGCGGCTGGGAGATTCCGCGGCGGATATCATCTTGGGAAATGCCACCCCGCAGCCTGGCCGCAAGGGCGGAGACGGCAAGCGTGTAAAGGGCGCGCCCACCATTCAACAGGGTTCTGGCTCACAATCTTCGAAGAAGCGTCAGGCCACCCCGGCTCCCATCGGTGCGACCTACCGTGAGATTTCCATTGGGGATATCATCCCTAATCCGAAGCAGCCACGCACCGTCTTCGACGAGGATGAGCTGGGCGAGCTCGTTCACTCGATCCGGGAGTTTGGCCTCTTGCAGCCCGTCGTTGTTCGCCCTTCCGAGGAGGGTGGCTTCGAGCTCATCATGGGTGAGCGCCGTTGGCGCGCTTCTTCCAAGGCGGGTCTGGCTACTATTCCAGCCATCGTGCGCGATACCAAGGATGACAACCTTCTGCGCGATGCCCTGCTGGAAAACATCCATCGCGTGCAGCTCAACCCTCTGGAAGAGGCACACGCCTACCAGCAGCTATTGGAAGAGTTTGGCGTTACCCAGAACGAGCTGGCGGACCGCATTGGCCGCTCGCGCCCACAGGTGACCAATATGCTGCGCCTGCTTAAGCTGCCGGTAGAGGTACAAAAACGTGTAGCTGCTGGTACCTTATCCGCCGGCCACGCGCGTGCGCTTCTATCTTTGGATGACACGGAGGCGATGGAATATATAGCCAACCGCATCATCGCGGAGGGCCTGTCTGTCCGCGCCACTGAGGAGGCAGTCACCCTTTATAAGCGCGATGGCAAGCCGGCCGAATCAAAAAAGAAGCAGTCGGCGCCACAGCCGCAGTACTTCACCGATTCTGCCGAGCGCCTATCGGACCGCTTTGACACCAAAGTCACCGTGACCATGGGCAAACGCAAGGGCAAGATGGTCGTGGAATTTGGTGATCAAGAAGATTTTGAGCGCATCATGGCACTAATGCAGCCAGGTGGATAACTTTCGAAAGATGGAAAGTTTAAACAAATGCTAGTTTGCGGTCACTTAAAATATTCGATCTTTTAATCCCAAGGCAGGCTTTAGTAGCAGCACTGATTATTTAACTCCTAAAGTCAGGCTAATGGCTTTCTGAACTTTCGATTGACGTCTCCAGGTATTTAGATTTGATACGGACGTAGGATCCTAAAGGGGGGTTCTTGTGTCGTTCAATAGAATGTTGCTAACTTTGGGATGATGAATTATTTGCAATTATTGCATTGCTGCCGAATTTGCTTTATGTAGTTAAATACCTCTCTGTGAAGTTTTACAATTCACTTGCAAGGAAATCGGTACTCTTTGTCAAAGTGAAAAGTAGAAGAAGTAATTGGTTCACCCCTAAATTGCACTTTTGATCTGCTCGGGTTGAAAGGCCGTCAGAGAGGGACGTTGGCGTTACTCTCCTATTCTGATTCAGAATCGTTCAATGACAGCTACAGCCTGTCAAGCAGAGCGTGTTCGACTCGGATCATTTGTCCGAAACTCCACGAATTGACCATAAAATAGTCACAGTGAAGATTATGAGAATCGGATGCCTCAGTTCTACTGTTGTTTAGGTTACTTACCAAAAATAAACGGACTTTTAGATTGTTCCGTTTCAAAATCAGGGCTAAGAGGGATACCTTTTCTTTCTTGGAGAAGCAAGATAGCGGTAAAACCTACGAGGCTTGCAGTTACTAGATAGATTGTAACCGCAACTGTTGTGCCTGTTGCATCTACTAAAGATGCAGCGATCATAGGTGCAAATGCGCCGCCGAGAATTGATCCAATGGCATAAGATATCGATACCCCTGATGCACGAACGGATGCAGGGTAGAGCTCAGCATACATGGCGGACTGGGCACCATAAGTTAGTCCTAGGCCTACAGTTAGAAAGATAAGCGCGACATAAAGAAGGCCCAGTGAAGCTGAGTTGACCAGTGGGAAGAGTATTCCAGCTCCAATTGCCTGTACGACAAATCCAATGAGATAAGTCCTTCGTCGACCGATATAGTCCGACACCCAGCCGGCGAATAGCGTGAATATTAACCAAGTTACGGCAGACAAAGTAACTGCGTTGAGCACATCACCGCGCTCAAAGGAAATGGGTCCTTCTGGGTTGGTGGCATAATTTTGAATATAGCCTCCTGCTGTCATATAACCTACAGCTCCGTTGCCTGCAAATACCAGTGCGGCGACAAATACAAGAGGTAGATGCTTTTTGAAGAGAACTCCAATGGGATTCGGGCCTTCATGACTTTTGTTGCCCGCTATAACTTTGAAAACCGGCGATTCATCGACGCCGATTCTTACTACGTAGCCCACGATAACCAACACGAAGGAAAGTAAGAAGGGGACGCGCCAACCCCATTGAAAGAATGCATCTCCGGGCGCAATTCTATTCATAATGGATAAAATTCCCGAGGACATGAGAAGACCGATGGGAACTCCAATTTGGGGTCCGGCACCGTAAAGGCCACGCTTCTGGTTCGGAGCATGTTCAACCGCTAGCAATACCGCTGATCCCCACTCCCCTCCAGCGGATACGCCTTGAATAATGCGGAGAAAAATGAGCATAATGGGAGCCCATAGACCTACCGTTTCGTAAGTAGGTAAGAGGCCGATTAAAGTGGTTGCGCCTCCCATGGAGAAAAGTGTGACCATGAGGACGATTCGTCGACCGTAGCGATCTCCATAGTAGCCGGCTAAAAACGCACCGAGGGGCCGAAACAAAAACGATAGGCCCACAGAAGCAAAAGACACGATGCTGGCCAAACTTCCGGTTAAGGGAGAAAACATTACTTGGTTAAAAACGAGTCCGGCTACTGCAGCGTATAGAAAATAGTCGTACCATTCAATCGCCGTACCGATTGTGGTTGCAGCTACTACACGTCCCATTTCCTTGGGAGAGATCGCGGAGGGGCTCGAAGCATCCATCATGAAGATCCATTCAAATAGTAGAAATGAAGATTATCAGTAGATACTAATCGAATGATTCGCTTCGAACCAAGATTTTTGGGCAAATCTCGTTGACTTAGGACTGCTCAGCTTGAAGGAGTTCAGAAAATTTATAGGTACCCGTCACAACTGTATCCTGATCCATGAGATACATACGCTTTACCGCGATGACGATGGCCTCAGCAATATCGTCGCGGCGGGACGGATTGGTGAGGATCTTTATGTCTTCTGGGTTGGTGAGGTAGCCCAGCACGATCTGGATGACCGGCATTTGGGTCAGGCGAAGCAGATCCCAGGTGCGGCCGTGGTTGCCGCAGTCCAGCAGCTCGGTGCGTGCGACAATCTCACGCTGGATAAAGCCGGATAGGGTCTCACCAATAAGCGAGGAATTGCCGGATTCGGAACCGAAATAGAAGGTGGCAACACCATTGGCCTTCTCATTGGGGTAGGAATCACAAGCCAAAGAGATGACAATGTCCGCATCGAAGGCGTTGGCCAACTCCGCGCGGGACTTCACGTCCGCATCGGAGGTCCGAGGACGGGAGATGATGGTCTCCATGCCGGCGGCAATCATGCGTCCCTCGATGCGTTGGGTGAGGTCCCACAGGATCTCTTGCTCAGAAATATCACCAAAGCGTCCCTTGACCTGTTGGCCGGCGTCGCCGCCGCTCAAGGCGGGATCGATCACAACGCGCTTGCCCGCCAGTTTAGGGCCGGCGTTGCGCACGCGCTCGCGCTCTTGGATATTGTGCGCGGATCCGCCGGTGATACGGCGGCCAAGCAGACTGAGGGCGCGGATGGTGGCGGGACCGCATACACCATCTTCTTGCAAGCCACAGTTGTGTTGGTATTCCTTGAGCGCCGCGTAGGTATTGGTGCCAAAATGGCCGTCTACGCGCTGCTGGTAAAAGCCCAGCTCCTGCAGCTGTTGCTGGAGCTGCGAGATATCATCACCCACGAGCTCATTTGCGGGCTCGTAGGCAAGTACACGGCTGCCGAGCGTATACGAGGCCTGGCGCAGTTCGCGCAGGGTGAGATCATCGATCTCTCCCGTGGGCACGATGCCGCGCGATTGCTGGAAGGCCTTGAGGACCTCAGACAAATTGGCATCAAAGCTCTTGTCGCTCTCGGAGTACTTCTGCTTTTTCCACGCAGAAAGTTCCCCCTTGAAATCTGACAAGAGGCCGAGACGGGCCAAGGTGGCGCGAGCCTCAGCTACACGCACGCTTGTATCGCCGACTCGAAGAACGCGGTTCACGCCTTTTACCCCTTTCACAGCCCGTGTTTAGGGGCCGCATTTCAGAATTTCTACACGCTTAATCTAATAGGAATTAGATTAACAGTTAAAGTTGCTTTTTCACTTGCGCCACGATGTCATCTTTAGAACGCAGACCAACAAATTCGTCTACCTTCTCGCCGTGGTTGAAAATCAGCACGTTAGGGATGGACATGATCTGGAACATGGCACCTAGGTTGCGTTCTTCATCGACGTTGACTTTGGCGATGGTGACCTCGCCGTCTAGCTCCTCTGCTACCTCTTCCAAGATGGGGGATAGCTTCTTGCAGGGGCCGCACCATTCGGCCCAGAAGTCGACGACGACGGGCTTATCGGACTCGATGACGTCCTTGCGGAAGGTATCGGTGGTTACTTTCTTGACGTTGCTCATACTGAATTAACGGCTTTCTGCGAGGAAATGTTCCGCATCAATTGCCGCGCGGCAACCGGAGCCGGCCGCGGTAATTGCCTGCTGGTAGTGGTCATCCACCAAATCACCGCAGGCAAAAACGCCAGGCTGGGAGGTCTTGGTGGTGGGTTGTTCAACTACAACATAGCCATTGTCATTTAGCTCGACCTGACCATTGAGGAAGGAAGAGCGCGGATCATGGCCAATTGCTACGAACATGGCAGTCACGTCCAAGGTAGAGGTCTCGCCGTTGGTCACGTCCTTGAGCTTGAGACCGCCAACTTTGCCGTCGGCTTCAATGACCTCTTCGACGACCTTATTAGTCTCCCATTTAATCTTCTCATTGGCCTGGGCGCGCTCCAGCATGATTTTAGAGGCGCGGAAGTTCTCGGAGCGGTTCACAATGGTGACGGAGTCCGCGAACTTGGTGAGGAAGGTTGCTTCCTCCATGGCGGAGTCGCCGCCGCCGATAACCGCAATATTGTGGTCCTTGAAGAAGAAGCCATCGCACGTAGCGCAGGTAGAAACGCCGCGGCCGGTAAGTTCTTCCTCACCTGGTACGCCGAGGTGGCGCGGGGCGGCACCGGTGGCGAGGATGACGGCGCGGGCCTCGAAGAACTCGTCACCCACGTGCAGCTTTTTAATATCGCCTTCTAGTTCTATGGAGTCAACGACTTCCATGCGCAAATCCGCACCGAAGCGGATGGCCTGGGCGCGCATTTCCTCCATGAGCTCTGGGCCCATGATGCCTTTTTGGAAGCCGGGGTAGTTTTCTACCTCGGTAGTATTCATAAGCTCGCCGCCGTACTCGAAGCCCTCGAAGACAATCGGGTTGAGCTCGGCGCGTGCCGCATAAAGGGCGGCGGTATAACCGGCAGGGCCGGAACCTACGATGGCAACATCGTGGACGGTCATTGCTAACTCCCTTAAATCAGAGTGTGGTTTCGCGTAACGCCCTGAGTCTACCCGCCACACTGCCAAACGTCGGTATTAGCAAACTCACCCAATGGCAGCGCGTAGGACTTCCCTCGCTCGGGCGCAGCGGGATTTAATGGTGCCGGGCTTTACTCCTTGGGCGGTGGCGACTTCACCGACGCGGAATCCGGCGACGTCGGTAAGCACCAGCGCTTCGCGTTGATCCTCGCGCAGTAACTCCATGGCCTCGCGTACCGCCAGCTGCTCCGCTAGGTTTTCGGAAGGATTATGCGCGAGCAGCGGGTTGCGATCGTCGTCGAAGTCCTCCGTATCTAATGAGGCATTTTCCCTATTCGAGCGATGGTTGAGGTAGTCATAGCCAGAATTTTTCACCAGCCGGTGTAGCCAGGTTGATAGCGCGGATTCGCGGCGATAAGAGTGCAGGTTGCAGCTGGCGCGCAGGAAGGCTTCCTGGACCACATCTTGGGCATCGTGATCGTTTTTGGTGTAGCGCCGTGCCACGGTGGTCAGCCGCGTGCGGTGGCGTTCCACGATGGTGGAAAAGGCCTTATTATCCCCCTCAATAAAGGCATCAACTAGTTCTTCGTCACTGCGGTCATGACTCAGCGTCATATGTAGATTCCCCCCGGATCAACAACTGTTAAACACAGTGTGACCCGAGGGGAAGCAGAGCGCGAGCGCTGGACAGTACAGTCTATTGACCAGCCCGCACGCGTAGGGTGCGCCGCAAGTTATCGCGACACTCGAGCAGTACGCGGCGCAGTGCTCCTGGCAGCTCACGGTGCAGCAGACGGGTGGTGGTGTCGTCGGCCATGGGCAGCTGTGGATAGAAGCCGCGGATGAGGCGGTTGGCAATCTCAATCGGGTGCGCGGCCCAGATCTCTTCCACGCGGGAGAAGAATTCCTCCGCAAAGGCCTCCTGCAGTGCAGCTGAGCGCGGGGCATTGAATCCGGCGACCAGTGCGTCTACCTCGGCATTGGAGTAGGCGCCCGGCGTAAGCGCCTTATCGAACGCGGCACGCTTGGTCTCTGGCGTGGGGAAGGCGTGGCTGGCGCCGAGGAATTCCGTAGCGCCGGTCAGCGTATTATCCCGCTGTTTTTCTTTCTCCAACTCGTCTAGTTCTACGGCATTTCGGGCGGCGAGTGCGCGCAGGATGGACCAGCGGATTTCGGGGTCCAAGCGAAGGCCGGCAATGTCACCGGAGAGCAGGGCCTTAAGGCGCGCGGTGCCTGATTCCTCTGGCGTTGCGGCGAGTGCGCGGATGGCGGCGCGAGCGAGTACAAGCTGGGCGTCCGAGGCTGGTTCGGCCTCGTCCAGATGGCCCCAGATTGCCTCGGCATAGTCGGTGCGGACCTGCTCGCGGTTGGCGTCTGCAACATAGTGGGCAATGGCAAAATTGGCATTGGCGCAGGCAGTAGCCAGCAGCGTCGTGTTGGTCTCGTAGGCTTCGTGCTTGACGACGACCCCCACATAATCAATCGCCGACATTTCCCCATCGCGGGTGAGGTTCCATAGTGCGGTCCAGATGATAGCGCGGGTGAGATCATCTTCGATTTCGGTCAGGCGGTTCCCTGCCGTTTCTAGGGAGGTGTCGTCGAAGCGGATTTTGGCGTAGGTATGGTCGGCGTCGTTAAGCAGCAGCAATGCTGGGGCCGGAAGGCCGGCCGCCTCATCGATAATGGTGCGGGTGGTGTCATCGCCGGCGGGGAGATCGATGTCGATCTCGCGATACTTGTGTAAGTCGGCATCAAAAAGCGAGGCGGTCAGGCGGTGTGGCCGGCAGACGTCCTCGGCTTCTGCAAGGATGGCCAGCTCCGCAATCTTCTCGCCTTCGGTGTGCAGCTCCGGGGTGAGCGTATCTGGACCCCACGTGCGCAGCCAGGCTTGCGACCAGGCATCAAGATCGCGGTCTGCGTGCTTTTTTAGCGCCTTCAGGAGGTCATCAAAGGTGGCGGCGGCGAAGGCGTGCTCCTGGAAGTAGTCGCGCGCTCCAGCGTAGAAATTATCGTGACCGACATAGTGCACCAGTTGCTTGAGCACCGCCGCGCCCTTGGCATAGGTGATGCCGTCGAAATTTTGGCGCGCGGCATCTACGTCTGGGATCTCCGCCTTGATCGGGTGCGTGGTGGGCAGCTGATCCTGCAGGTAGGCCCAATTCTTGCGGGCGCCGGCAAAGTTGGCCCAGGCCTCGGTGTACTCGGTGCCGTGGACGGAGGAGTCCGCGCCCATGAACTCCGCGAAAGACTCCTTGAGCCATAGATCATCCCACCACTGTGGCGTAACCAGATCGCCGAACCACATATGGGACATCTCGTGCAGGATGGTATTCGCGCGGCCGGCATGCTGCGCGCGGGTGGCGTGGGAGCGGAAAATGTAGTTCTCCGTGAAGGTGACGAGACCAGGGTTTTCCATCGCGCCGAGGTTGTATTCGGGCACAAAGATGGAATCGTACTTGCCCCACGGGTAGGGGTAGTCAAAGTTCTGGTGGAAAAAGTCCATACCCTGGGCAGTAAGGTCCAAGATTTCTTCGTCGAGGTACTCAAACATGGACGCGCGCGCAAAGGCGCGCAACTGTGCCGAGTGGCTGCCATCCGGGGCGGTCCACGTGCGCTCTTGATACTGGTAAGGGCCTGCCGCGAAGGAAGTCAGGTAGGTCGACAGCGGCGGTGTCGGCGCGAAGGTAACAGTGGCGAGGTCACCATCCTCACTGCGCTCGACTTCCGGTTGGTTAGAGAGGATTTGCCACTGCTTCGGTGCGGTCATGCGCACGTGGAAGACGGCCTTGAGATCCGGCTGCTCGAGGCAGGGGAAGATGCGGCGAGCATCGGAAGGCTCGAGGTGTGAGTACAGGTAGGTCGCGTCATCGGCTTGATCGTGCATGCGGTGCAGGCCTTGGCCGGTGCGCGAATAACGGGAGTGGCTGGTGACCTCGATGGTCAGCTCCTCCCCTACCGGCACGCCGTGTAGCCGGATGATGCTGCCATCAAAGTCCACCTCCTGCGGGGTGCCATTGACCTTTAGCTCAGCGACCGATTCTCCCAGGTAATCCAGGAAGAGCTCGGGCTCATTGCTGGTGAGCTCGAGGCGGGTAGTCACGCGGTAGGTGGGGCTATCGAGTACCTCCGAAAGATCAAGGTGGAGGTGATAGGCGAGCAGGTCCACCGCTGCTGCGCGTTCTTGGAGCAACTCGTGCTGCGTCTTATTTTGTGGTGCGGTCATACTTAGGAACTATAGTTACCTCCGTCACGTAGGGTACGGGGTTGGGGTCCTAAGTTCCGCTGCCTTTTAGGAGCAAAATACCCAGCGGGTATCGGGATCTTGCTGTGGACCTGTTGGATCAGTTTTGCCCGGCCCACACTCTTCAAGTGGCGCAAGGTGTCAGTGACCATCTGCAAGCGTTACACCACACTAGAGGACGCAACCGCGCGCGGAGGTGGGCGATCTCATCTCAGCACGCAAGATTTGCGAAAGAACCTAGTTGCCGCCTCAGGTACACAGTATGGTGGGCCTCACGACTAAATCTAAAGACGTGCAAGAAATTAATCGTCCGGAAAAATCAATAACCTCGGCGATTTACTCCTACTTTCGTAGTGCAGGGATCGTTCCGAGGCTTTCAAGATAGAGATTAGCATTTCCATAATGAGTATTCCAAGATCGACCCCCGTACCGCTATCGCAATGGTTTTCATCCGCGCGGATGAGCCGGTACGCCGATCACCCCACACCAGAGGCGCTATACCTTTGGAATACTCACCTCACGAAGACCTATCTCGCTGACATTGAGCATGTTGAAGTACTTCTTCGAAACTGCATTCACAGTGCCCTAACCAGAAGGTACGGTGACCGATGGTTTGATGACGATCGAATACCTTTCAACCTTGCAGCAAAGAAGAATATCCGCAAAGCGAAAAGACGAGCTGGAGGAGGAGGGGCGTTACCGGGAAAAATCATTGATGAACTCAGCTTCGACTTCTGGCGTTATCTCTTAAGTAACCACTATCAAGCAAGCATCTGGCCTCAGGTAAAGAGGGCGTTGAAGAAACCCCCTGACAGCAGACAGCAGTTCGAAGAGCTTGTAGTCATTGTTTATGAAATGAGAAATAGGTGCTCTCACCACGAATCAATCGTTCAGCAGCGCGATAGAGCCCGTGAAGTCGCACATCTCGACTCCGTTGATAACGCTATCCAAGAAATAGCGGGTTTCATTGATCCTCATGCAGCAACATGGATCAAGAACAATTCCAGAGTCTCCGCTTTACGAGCACAACGCCCTTAGGCCCATATCGCAGTACAAAGTGGGAAACTGAAACCGTCATCACAGTTGGTGTGCATTCTAACTATTTTCCGTTGAACCATGCCGCCACCTCGTTCGCTGACAACTGAGGATTACTTTTCACTAGGCAAGGAACGACGTTTCAAGAAAGTCCTCGAGACTCCAATAGTCAGGATCGAACCAAGCAACGCCTTCGTTGACTTCGATTGCGATTAAGTGGTCAGGCAATAAGATGAGGAAATTATTTGTCTCGGTGCGGATTCCTTGGCGTTGTAGCTCTTGTGCGACTCGTCCAGTGCTCTCCTGTGTGGTCTCGGCGGGGTGACGATTAAGGTCAACGCCATAGAAAGTATCCGTGATTGGTACCTCCATGTACTTCATTTCAACGGTGACGCACTTACCGTCCTCCACGCAGCACCATATTTTCCATGAAAATTACTTTTTATGTCTTCATGTTCACGCTGAAATGCCTTCCCAGGGTTAAGGAGTGGCTGTACCGCAATACCGGAAGACGTAGGAAAAGCCCGCGGCCAGAAGGTGGCTGCGGGCTTGGAGAAGCTTAATGCTTCTAGTGCGTCTGGGGCACGGGTCTACTGCTTGATAGCGGAGACCTCGAGCTCAATCTTGATCTCCTCGGAGACCAGCACGCCGCCGGTCTTCAGCGGAGCGTTGAAGTCAATGCCGAAGTCCTTGCGGTTGATCTTGGTTGTTGCCTCGAAGCCCAGGCGGGTATTACCAAAGGGGTCCTCAGCGGTAGCAACATCTTCCACATCGAGGTCGACGGACTTGGTGGTGCCCTTGATGGTGAGGTCACCGGTGACGGTGCCGTTGCCATTCTCATCAACGTTGAGGTTGGTGGCCTTGAAGGTGATCTCCGGGTACTGCTCTACCGCGAAGAAGTCCTCGTTCTTTACGTGGGCATCGCGGTCATCGTTGCCAGTGGAGATGGATGCGGTACGGATGGTGGCCTGAGCGTTGGACTCAGCGATGTTCTCGGCCACGGTAATGGTGCCTTCAAAATCTGCGAAGTTGCCGCGGACCTTGGTCACCATTGCGTGCTTGGCGACGAATCCGATAACGGTGTGGGCTGGGTCGAGTGCGTAGGTACCTGCTGCGAGGGACATAGTGGATACTCCTAAAGTTGTTGCTTGCGTTACACCCCACAGTGTACGCACTACTCCTAAATAGTCAACACTTGAAGTAAAATAGTTTAGAAATCCCAGCTCATGGAGTTTTGTGTTGGGGAAAATAGAATTGAGGCCGAACTGAAGCGAGTTTTTTTCAGTTCGGCCGTCTATGTATGGACCAGGAATCAAGTCTGAGCTACAGGAGCTTTTCTAGGGCTGCCCGACGAGCCCAATGTCTGCGATGGTTGCCTTATTGGACTTGGGTAGCTCGGTGATCATGAGCAGCAGCCCATCGAATTGCTCAGGGGTTTTCTCCAGCTCGATGTCTTCCTTGCCGTTTTTGAATTTGCCCCTTGCCAGTTGGTGCAGAGAGCCAGCCTGTGGGTTCTCCGGGTTGAAGCGGTCACGGTTAACGCCATAGACGGCGTACTTTGCCCCAGTGGAATTGGATTGCACCACCGGCAAGACTGCGAAGTGCGTTGGCGAATCCACAGTGACGAGGACGCCGGTATCTTCCTCTTCGGTGGACCAGGTGGTGGCCGTTTTGCCGTCGATAAGCGCAGCTTCGTCCTTGTTATCAGGGATGGTAACCGCAGAGGAAGGCTGGAGACGCACCGGCGGGGCATCCGGAATTTCAGTGCTGCCGTGGATGGTTTCGCTGACCGGGTTAGGCGTCTCCACATTGCTGAGCAAGGACATGATCCAGGTGGTGAGCGCAGCCATTGCCACGACGAAGATGGTGGCGAAGATACCGATGACGATGACGCCGGAACCGGAATAACCACGGCCGCCGAAGCCAGGCTCTTGGGCCGGGTCATCCTCTTGGGCCGGTTCTTCTTCTGCCTTTACCGGCAAGGCCTCGGGTGCTTCCTCCGGTTCCTCCGGTGCGAAGTCGTGCAGGCGCTGGGCGATGCCGGCTAAGGTCAGCGCTTTTGCCTCCTGCAGCTGTTCCATCTTTTCCTCGCGGCTGTCCTCATCAGCATTATCGAGGGCAAAGTGTGCGTCCTCGACGCGCTGAGCGGCCTCGTCGGCCGAGAGGTTGGCATCTTCAGAAATATCGCGCAGCTTCTTCGGCGAAGGCTCCGTGGACTCCACGAGCAGCTCCAGGGCGGAGCTGAGAGCCTCGCGGTCGGTGGCGGCGGAGGTGCCATCCAGTACGGCGGGGAAGGCCACCTTGACTACACCGTCGGTAGAGACGCGGAAGCGGTCGCGGTGTTCCACTCCGAGGATGAGGCCGGCATCGTGGGCAGCGGCGGCGTCAGCAAATAGCGGCGCAGTAGCACGAGCCACAGAATGGGGGTCGAGGTTATCGGCCTCAGCCACCTGCTTGAGGGAGGTGCCCTCGAACCAATCCGCCACCACCAGGCAGCCCGTGCGGTAGGACAGGACTTGGATATTATCCGCCACGGTATCGAGCTCCAGCTCGGCAAGGCGGCGGGTATTGCGCGAAATCTCGGCGGAGCGGCGGGCGGCAACTCCCGGAGTCGATGGCGCAATCGGTGCCAGGCTATTGGTATCGACGAACGTCAACGCGACTAGGCGGCCGGTGGACTGCTCGCGTGCTTGCCAGAACTGTGCACCGGTGACCGCACCGTGATCTTGGAGCAAGCGGAAGCGACCATCCGATACCGGGGCGCCCGGCACGAGGCGTGGGCCGCGGACGATACCGGCGGACATTGGTGGCGGTACCAGGGTGGCATTGAAGGCATCCTGGGTGAATACCGGCCGGATTTCCGGCACGTCGGGCTCCTCCAGCTCGATAGCCTTGGAGGCATCGACCTTGATGAAGCGGGACATGCCCGGGATGCGCTGCAAGGCGCGGGCCAGGTTCTGGACCTCCGGCAAGGAGGACTTAGAGAGCACCAGGCCGGTGGCGATGAGGAAGATGACTCCAAGCACCGCGACCTTGATCAGCGAGACGATGGAGGGCAAATTCTCTGGAAGGAGGTAATTCACGCCCCAGTACAGCACCCAGGAGACAACCAAGCCTACGAGACCGGCACCAGAAGCCCACAGCACGGTCTGCGTGACGGCTTTGCCGCCGAGGCTGCCGAGCTTGCGCTTGAGCAAGAAGCCACCGATGACCGCACCGGAGACGAAGCCAAAGCCATTGGCCGTACCGAGCAAAATCACCACGCGGTCCGGGTTGGACGTCATCAACGGGGCCAAAAGCGTAAGGACGATCTTGGTCAGCGTGATGCCGGCGATGATGAAGGTCGGCGTCCAGGCTTCCTCGCGGGCATAGAACACGCGCAGGTGCAGCAGCACTAAGGCATACGGGATGAGCGTGAAGGCGGAGAAGCTGATGGTCAGGCCAAGCTGCTCGGCGCTCTCGGCGCCGTAGGCACCGTATTGGAAGAGGGCTCGGGCAATCGGTACACCAAAGCCGGTCATGAAAATGACGATGGGGATAAGCGCGATGAAGGTCAGCTTTGAGCCCAAGGTCAGATCGCGGACTACGGCATCAACATCGCCGTCGGCGGCGTTGCGGGACAGGCGCGGCATGATGGCCGTCAGCAGCGTCACGCCGATTACGCCATAGGGCACCTGCAGCATGAGCCAAGCATTCTGATAGACCAGTGGGGCGCCGGCATCCGCATAGGCGGCTACGCGGGAGGTGATCACGTAGCCCAACTGGGAGATAGCCACATAGGTGATGATGGCCAGAGCCATGCCACCGAATTGCTTGATGCGGGCATCCAAGCCCCACTTGGGGCGCAGGTTAATGCCGGCCTTTTTGAGGTACGGCAACAAGATGAGGCATTGCACCATCACCGCCGTGGTGGTGCCCAAGCCCAATAGCATGACGTGGGGATCGGCCACCGGGGTGGGCTCGTGCGGGTCGAGCTGGCCGGGCAGGAAGCGATAAGCCAGCAGCACGCTAATGGAGATGACGTTGTTGACTACCGGCGCCCACGCACCTGGACCAAAGATATTCTTAGTATTAAGAACGGCCTGGAAGAGGGCGAAGAGGCCGTAGAAGAGGATCTGCGGCAGCAATAAGAAGGCCAAGGAGGTTGCCTGCACGGCATTGGCCTTGGAATCTTCCGGCAGCATCATCCTCGTTAAGAAGGGTGCGAGCACCACGGAGGCGATGGTGACTATGCCCAGGATAGAAAAGGCCAGGGTAAATAGCCGCCGGACAAAGGTCTCGCCTCGGTCCGTGTCTTCTTTTTCGGCGCGTACGAGAACGGGCACGACCAGAGAGGTCAGCACGGCACCCAATACGATCTCGGTGACGAGGTTGGGGATCTGGTTGGCGCTACTAAACGCGGTGCCCACCGTGGCACCGAGGGTGGCGCCGATGAGCATCTGGCGCAGGAAGCCGGTGACGCGGGATAGCAGCGTCGCGATGGCCATCGTGCCCGTCGCGCGGATGACGTCCTGATTGGATGATTCGTTTTCCGCGTTGCGTCCAGTGAGCGCGGACTTGTCCTCCTCGGGAGGAACGGTGGTGTCCTGCACCGCGGGCGTGGGGCGCTTTTCTGGCACCGGAGCGGGAGGAGAGGCGCGGACGATGCGGCCGCGGGCACCCGCTGGGGCGGGGTGCTCTGCCGGCACGGCGGCATCCTTCGGGTCAACTACACCCGCAGGTGACTTCTCCACGTGTTCGGCCTCGCGGCCAGTTTTATCAGTCATAGAGGATACAACTTCAACTTACTTTTTAAGCCTTTGTGATTTTTTGCGCCGATGGCGGCCTAGCCGGAAGAGAGTGGCGAGGACCAGCGCAAGAGCGCCGGCTATGCCGACGCCATACACGCTTACGATACCGGCACGCGTTTGCACAGCGATACTGATCGGCTCCGAGATGGTTTGCTTTTCTGGGGTGGCAAGCCACAGGCCAATGTCTGTGCGATCGACGTCCTTAGGCATATCGGCGGTCATGGATACAGTAATAGAGCCCTTGGCCGGAATACGGACACTCTTGGGCGTGTTGAGGCGCGCGCCATCGGGGGCATCGTATTGCAGCTTGGCCTCCACCGGTAGCGGAAGCCCATTTTCTGCCACGATGAGCAGCGGCGATGACTCGGATACGCGGGTATAAACATTGCCCGGTGGGATAAGCGCCACAGAAGATCGCAGATCGCGCAAAGTATTCGAATGCACATCCATCGTGTGGGTGAACCTTCGCCGCGCTTCAGCATTACTGCCCAAGCTATCGCGGTTGGTCAGCGAGAGCGCGGCCAGTAAATCCCGGCGCAAAGGCAGGACGAATTCATAGGGAGTCAGTGCGATATCTGGATCATCGACCATGATATTCATCAGCTCATCGGTATAGCGGGCCTGCTGCTCCACGCGGACGATATCGGATTCGGCGAAGGCGGCGGGATCACTAAAGGGGCTGCCAGGCAGTGACCCCGGATCGGCGGTTTCCTGCTTGAGGCTGCCGACGGTACGCGCATGGGACTGGCCGGAATCGATGAGCGCTTCGGCGGAGTCAAGCGCGTATTCGGCGGCGCTGGGATCCAAGTAATTGGGCAAACGCGCCACAGTGTCATCGCTAGCGGCTAAACTCAACGCGGCGCCGCCGGTGATGGCGCGGGAAAGTTCGGAATCGAGCGAGTAGTCGTAGCGCAGCTCTGGGTTGGAATAGCCCACCGTCTGTGGCTTGGAGCCGGTTTGGGCTAAAAGGGCGCCCAGGGAGGCGTCGAAAGTCACGGCGCGGCCAGGCCACGAAGTATTATCAGCCACCAGTGCGGGCAGGGGCAGTTGTTGATCCACATAGCCGGAGCCAACCGCGAGGACAGAGGTGGCTGGCTTGGTGCCGAGGATTCGCTCGATGGTGTGGTTGCCGCGCTGCAGCCCCTCGTAGGTAAGGAAGGGATTATTCGCCTTGGCCACGGATGAGGCATTAGCGTTTGCCCACGGCATAGACATAAAGCAATCGAGTTCACGCAGGCGCTTGAGCCAGCGGGCGGCATCCTCTTTGCCAGTGCCGGGTTCGAGGTGCACATCGTCGTTGTTATTGAACCACGAATCACGCAGGCGCTTAGGACGCTCCGCCTGAGCCGGGCGGGACGAACCCACCTTATAGCCCTCCGCCATGCGGTTGACCGTGTCCAAGAGTGCGGGATCGATGGCTACGCAGCCTGCCCCGCGCAGATCGTGGTCCGCATAGGTGCTCACCAAGCGATCGAGCCGGCCGCCCTCAGCCAGCTCGGTGGCTAGCTCATCGGAGGCGAGAATAAGGTCTTCTCCCCCAGCGCCGCCTGGTACCGAGTCGATATCGGCGCTGATGGGATAGACCACGGTGAGATCGTGGGGTTTGGGCTCCGAGGGGGCATCGCCAAGCGCCTGCTTCTTTCCCTGCACCTGGCCTATGAGGCGTTCTTCCGCAAAGCTGACCGCTTCGCCGCCGACAGTGCCGGTGAGGGTAAATAGCAGCGGATAGGCGCCGGCGTCTTCGATGGCTAGGGTCTGCTCGCCGTGTAAGGAGGTGGGAACCTGGAAGGTAACCTCTCGGGTTTCGCCCGGTTGCAGGGGCGCGGTGGTGGTGCTGGGGCCGTAATACGGGAATTCGCCGGTGGCCAGCTGCGTGCGGGCCTGTGCAGTACTCTCCACGGCATCGCCACGGCGGCTGGTCAACTGGAGGTCTTCCATGGCCTCATCGGTGGGATTGTGTACCTGGAAGGTAAGTTTCAGTTCCTTGCCCACGGTGAAGGGTTCGGCCGCGATGAGATCGAGAGTGGCCCGCTCTGGTCCGCGCGCGCCCAACCATGCCTGGATATCCTGCTGTTTTCCCGCAGCCGAATCCATCTGCGCGGCGGCCTCTGGCAGCGGCAGGCCCAATCCCCACCCCGCTACCGCCAGGCAGCCGCCCACGGCGGCCCAAGACTTCAGGCGTTGGCGCATTACCGTGGGGTCACTTTCCCCGCAGCGGCTTCCTTTCGTGCGAGATCGGGAAGGAGATCATGCGCGATGCGCGCCAATTTGCGCTCGTCGGCGTAGGCCAAATGCTCGATGAGTTCAGAGACGGGAATCCATGAGACCTCGGTGACCTCCGGATCCTCATCGTTCATGATGCCGTCTACAAAGCGCAGCAAGTGATGGTGCACTGTCTTATGGATACGCACCCCATCAGAGACGAACCAATAATCAATCATGCCGAGGTCTGCAAAAACCTCACCGGAAATGCCGGTTTCTTCCCATACCTCGCGCTCAGCGGTGATTTCCTTGGCCTCGCCATTTTCTACGTGGCCTTTGGGCATGGACCACAGCAGGCGTCCGCGACGGTCGAGGCGGCCGATGAGCGCCACATAAAGCCGGGAAAGATCTACCTGGCCAGTGGCATCGACGCACTCCGCCAAACCAGAGACAACAAGGCCGCCGGCGGAGGTTTCATCGCGGGTTTCCATGGCCGTGGATTGGCCATTGCCACCGCGGTAGGGCCTGCGCTGCTGAGTGCTGCGGCGCGCGCGATTATCCGGCCGGCGGCGCCGCCTGCGCCGGGACCGGTTACGGTTGCGGCCGCCTCCCTTAGAGGGGCCCTGTTCTTGGTTAGTCATCCCTGCCAATCGTAGTAGACTCTCACCCGTGAATTTTCAGGACACTCAGCTAATTGGCGTTCTTGCCCGCGCGGAATCCACCGTCTCCTCCCTCAGCGACCTGCTGGGCGGTTTGGTGGAGAAATTTGCCGCCCGTGGCTATTCGCTCTACCTTGTGGGCGGCTCTGTGCGCGATGCGCTTTTGGGCCGCTTGGGAAATGACCTGGACTTTACCACTCCGGCCCGCCCGGACGTGGTTAAAGAGATCTTGGATGAGTGGGCTGAGACCGTGTGGGATACCGGCATCGACTTCGGTACCGTCTCCGCGGCCTATAAGGGTCAGCAGATTGAGATCACCACCTTCCGTTCCGATTCTTATGATGGCCAGTCCCGCAACCCTGAGGTGGTCTATGGTGACACCTTGGAAGGTGACCTAGTGCGGCGTGACTTTAAGGTCAATGCGATGGCCATCGAGCTGCTTGCCGACGCCTCTTTTACCTTCCACGATCCCCTCCACGGCCTCCAGGATGTGGCCGACCGGGTGCTCGATACCCCGGACAAGCCGGAAATCTCCTTCCACGATGATCCGCTCCGCATGCTGCGGGCGGCGCGTTTTGCGTCCCAGCTGGAATTTCGCGTGGCCGATCGGGTGGTAGATGCCATGCGGGATATGGCCGGCGAGATCCAGCGCATCACCGTAGAGCGCGTACAGGTGGAGCTGGATAAGCTTATCTGCGGCACTGCACCGTGGGACGGCATTGACCTGCTGGTTTCCACCGGAATTGCGGACTATATCTTTCCGGAGATCCCCGCACTGCGTATGACCGCGGATGAACACGCGCAGCACAAGGACGTTTATGCTCACTCGCTGAAGGTGCTAAGTCAGGCCATGGACCAAGAAGAAGATGGCCCAGACCTTGTCCTGCGCTGGGCGGCGCTTCTACACGATATTGGCAAACCGGATACCTTTGATAACACCGATGGCAAGGTCTCCTTTCACCACCACGAGGTGGTGGGCGCCAAGCTTGCCCGCAAGCGCCTGCGCAAGTTGAAGTACCCCAAGGCCACCACGGAGGCCATCGGCCAGCTGGTGTACCTGCACATGCGCTTCCACGGGTTCGGGGAAAATCAGTGGACCGATTCTGCCGTGCGCCGCTATGTCACCGACGCCGGAAATCTCCTCCCCCGTCTGCATAAGCTGGTGCGCGCCGATTGCACCACCCGCAATGCTAAAAAGGCCCGTCGACTCCAGCGCACCTATGATCAGCTTGAGGAGCGCATCGAAGAGATCGGCCGCAAGGAGGACCTGGCTCGCGTGCGTCCGGACCTTGACGGCAACGAGATTATGGAAATCCTCGGTCTTCAGCCCGGCCCTGAGGTGGGCCAGGCATGGTCTTATCTCAAGGAGCTGCGCCTAGAGCACGGCCCCCTCGAGCGCGAGGAAGCGATTGCGAAGTTGCGCGAGTGGTGGGATTCTAAACAGTGATGTTTGCCGATAGATTATTTAACGCCCTCGAGCGCAATGACCCCGCCCCCGGCCAGCTTCTTATCGCTGCTCCGGGCATGCTTTCGCCGGAATTCGCCCGCTCCGTCATCCTCGTCATTGAGCACAATGACATTATGACCTTCGGCGTGGATCTGACCAAGCGCTCTGAGGTAGCTATTTTCAATGTGCTGCCGGAATGGCTTCCCGTGGTGGCTAAACCGCAGGCGCTGTATATCGGCGGTCCGCTCAACCAACAATCCGTTGTTGGGCTCGCGCAGACTAAACAGGGCGTCGATGTGGACAAGCAAGATCGGCTCACCCGCCTCGCACCGCGCCTGGCACATGTGGATCTGCGCGCGGACCCAGAAGAGATCGAGCCCCTAGTTTCTGGCATGCGTATGTTTGCCGGCTATGCCGAATGGGGCCCGGGCCAGTTGGAGGAGGAAATCGAGGCCGGCGAATGGTTCGTCTCCCCTGCCCTTGCCCAAGACGTTATTACTCCAGGTCCGGCCGATCTCTGGGCCGATGTTATGAAACGTCAGCCCATGCCGTTGCCTCTCTATTCCACATATCCAGTCAACGTGGAAGACAATTAATTCCTATCGCGCTGCAGGTAATGGGCTAGACTAGCCCGCATGCGCCCGGATATTTCTCAAGGATTAAGAGATACCTGGGTCGCCGCGATCGGCCTTATTCCCCTCGGCCTACTCATGGTCCAATCCGGTTTCAGCTGGTGGTGGACGCCGATTTTCTCCCTCGTCATCTACGCCGGCTCTATGGAATTCTTGGCCATTTCCATGGTTACTGGTGGGGCTTCCGCCTTTGCTTCGTTGCTTACCGGATTCATGGTGAACTTCCGCCATATTTTCTATGGCCTCACCTTTCCCCGGCACCGCATTCATTCACGGGTGGGCCGGGCTTATTCCACATATGCGCTTACCGACGAAACCTATGCCATCGTCTCCTCCCTCCCCGCCGAGGAGCGCCCGAGTGGGAACCGAATACTCACCATCCAAATCTTTTGTCAGGTCTTGTGGGTAGGCGGCGGCATCGTCGGTGCCCTCGCCGGCCGAGTGATTCCCTCTTCCGTGCAGGGAATGGAATTCGCTCTGGTTGCCCTTTTTGTCGTGCTTGCAATGGATTCCTTCCGCAGTAACCAGGACTTTTCATTGCCGTTAAGTGCTGTGGTGGTGGGAATCCTTGCTGCAGTCTTCGCCCCAGGACAACTGCTCATGGTGGGGCTGAGTGCCTACTTCATTCTGCTTATTATCCGCTACGCATCTCCCCGCATCGATGCCGCTATTGGCTTGCGTAGCCGCGGCGAGTCTACGAGATTCCGGGAGGAACGCTAATGCCCGCTGGAGTTACGCTTGCTTCCATCGCCACGGTGTTGGTCCCAGTCGGCCTTATTACCATTGTGCTGCGCCAGCTTCCCTTTTCCTTTGTGAAATGGATGAAGGATAGCCAGTTCTTTTCATTGCTGGGCATGATGATGCCTGTAGGTGTGATGACCATTTTGGTGGTTTATACCGTCTACGGGCAGGCAGGTGCCCCTGGGGGCATCTGGGCGGCTCTCCTCGGCGTGGTGGTAACCTTCCTGCTCCACCTGTGGAAGCGTGAATCAGCGCTGTCCATCTTCGGAGGAACCGCTTTTTATATGCTCCTCGTTAACGTTGTCTTGTAGGCATCGTGTTTCGACGCTAAAGGCCGAACTTGGCGGTAGCTTCGGACCATAGGGCGTCGAAATGAGATTGGTCCACGTATTTGGCGCTAATGTCTGGAAACTCATCGTAGGTATCCGGGTGTGGGATAACCTCCTGCGGCTGATCTACGTTTCCCGTGGAACTGGTCGGGGTAGCCACACCAACTATGGCATCTGAGGGATCGAGGGCGATCATGCGGACCATTCGACAGCTGCGCGCATCTTGCTCCTCCATTTCCGCCATATGGATGGCCGAGCCTACGCCGGGCACGGTTAGTTCAGTTCGTACGTATAGAAATTTCCCCATAGGACCTAAGTGTAGCTACGTGGTGGCACGCTGGGCGTAGCGGGATGCCAGCCACGAACACATCATTAACTGGACCTGGTGGTAAATCATCAACGGCAGGATAAGTAGACCAAGAGACGTTCCCCCAGAAGCAAAGATAACCGAGGCCATGGGTAGGCCCGTGGCTAGTGACTTCTTCGATCCACAGAACTCGATTGCGACTGTATCGGCGCGCTTGAATCCCAATTTTTCACTTACCTTCTTGGTGAGCCACAGCATGAAAGCAACGAAGATCGCTGCGAAGGCGACAAGGAAGGCCAACTCCCATATGGAGATGGAGGACCAAATTCCGTCTACTACGCCTTTGGAAAAGGCAGAATACACCACCATGGCAATGGAGCCGCGGTCTACCACTTTGGTGGCCTTGCTTTGGGCGAATTTGCCAACCCAGCGCCGAGTCAGCTGACCCAGGATAAAGGGAGCCAGCAGCAAGAGCGCGATTTCTCCAAATACGGAAGTGTCGATGTGGACTCCTCCCCCGGTACCCATGAGGAGCATAACCAGCGAAGGGGTAATAAATACTCCGACCAAGTTAGAAGTAGATGCTGACACGATTGCGCCGGCGACGTTCCCCTTCGCGATGGAAGTGAAAGCAACCGAAGATTGCACGGTGGACGGCACCAGCGTGAGAAACAAGATCCCCAGGTACATATCGTGCGAAATGAAAGCGGTAAGCGGTCGTAGCGCTATACCTATTAGCGGGTAGACCACAAAGGTGAAGGCCAGGATCGTTAGGTGTAGGCGCCAATGCTTAAGCCCATTGAGGGCCTCTTGAGTGGAGAGCCTAGCGCCGTACAAAAAGAAGAGGAAAGCGATCGCAACATTTGTTAACTGGCCGAATGTCTCGGCAAAATCCCCACGGGCTGGTGCAATGACCGCAAGGATGACCGCCAAGATGATGAGCACTATGAGGGGGTCGGGCTTCTTTAAACTCTGCAGCATTCTAAAAGTTTAAACCCTACCGCTCCTTCTTCCCGGAAATACTCGGGCCAAAAATATGCCCTCTGTGGTTTCACGTGAAACCACAGAGGGAGGAATGCACCCTAGGCTGTAGTGACATTAGAGCCGTCTTGCTTAACTTCGTATCCTTCCAAGGGGTCGCGGCCCGGTCCGGATATTACGCTTCCATCGCTGAGGTCATAGGAGGTGTTATGTGCGGTGCAGGTGGCCGTCATGCCATCGATCTCGGTGATCGGATTGTGCTGGTGCGGACAGGTCTGGGAATAGGCCTTGAACTCACCTTCTTTCAGCTGAGTAAAAATGACGCCATCTACAATCTTCGCGGATCCGACTGGAATTTCCGTAGCTGCGATTTCCGCGGACGGAGAAGAACCACAGGCTGTTAGGTAGGCACCTGCGAAAGTGGTAGCGGTACCGAGCAAGAAGATTCGGCGAGAGCACTTATTCATGCCCTTAGTCTAGCTGGTGATGATGGTGCCTTGTGACTCAGCCGTGTAGCTAAGCGAATTTAGAGTTTCACGTGAAACACAGAAGTTAACTAACCAGATAGCCCTCCCATGTTTCAGGGGAGCCAGTGGGTGTAGGAGTGAGTTCATAGGTGCCAGATTCAATGCCTAAATCATCGACGATGCTATGGGCCGACTGCTGCCCCTCCGCTACCGGTGTGGATGTTGCCTCTTTGTGGCCTTGCTCGTTATAAGCGCCAATGGCAAAGGTCGAAGCGGCGATGGCTGCGAGGGCGGTGCTTTTCTTCATATGTATCATTTTGCCCAGCGGAGGCCTCTGATGCTCTTTACTTTCTGGGTTCCCCGGAAGCTTTACGCAATCTCCATCGTTATTGGCAGTAAGGCGAATGGTAGGTAATCCAATTGTTGACGCAGCCTGGCGTTGTATGGACCAATATATTAAAAGAGTGACGGGATATCGTAAGTGACGGAACAAGAAGATGTAAAAAGAGCCTGACCTATAACGTCACTGTGACTGTCGGGAAACATCCAATAAGCTATTCAAGCGAGAGGAAATAGCTACAAAAATTCCCCCTCTGGATGAGGCGTAATTCTTATCCAGAGGGGGGCGGTTGTGCAGCAGGCGCTGCTATCTGTCAGATTCTCGTGCGGCGTGACGGAGTGCGTCGACATCGACCTGCGGTGCAGAAGCCGCGGCAGCCTCTTCCCCACCGCAACCGTCGGAGCCACAATTGCAGGAATCCCCACAACCTTCTTCACTAGCGTGTGCCTGTTCGTAGAGGAACGCGGCACGCGAGCCGAGGTTGGAACCTACAGATAGGGCGAGAACTGCCGCCACAAAGGTAAGAACCGGAAGGAGCCACATCCAGCCCTCAGCGCTAAGCGCGACAATTCCACCGAAAATTAGGCAGACACCGCTGAGGATCCAGAATGGACCAGCGATGCGATGGGCGTTATCCCACGCTTCGCGAGACTTGCGGATTTCTTGCAGTCGCAAGCCAATGTAGTTATTTCCGGGTAGGCGCTTGGTTGAGGCCATGGTACCTACAACGATGAGGAAGACGGCGAGGATGAAGAAGATGATTCCCACTGCGATCATGTATTCAGTTTAGCCTTGTAGTGCTGAGATAAAAATTGCGCCTAGGCCGAGTGCTCTGTCGCTGTGTGCGCTCAGGTAGTATGCATTTAAGGTCGATTGATAGATATTGAATCGACCTTGGCCTCCGCACTGCGCTGTTTCGCCTCGGTCGTTTAGTCCTAGAGGTAGAGCACCCGATCTGATTGTAAGTATATGAATCTCAAGAAACTCTCGGAATCTTTGTTGTTCCGCATTATCGTTGCCATCATCTTTGGCGTGGTGGTCAGCCGATTCGCGCCAGAATGGTTTGGTCGCGTATTCGCCACCTTCAATGGACTATTTAGCAACTTCCTCAACTTCTTTATCCCGGTCCTTATTTTCGCGCTGATCGCTCCGTCCATTGCGGGTCTCGGGCGTGGTGCCGGTAAGTGGCTGGGGGTTACAGCGGGGATTTCCTATGGCTCCACTATTGTCGCCGGTCTTCTTGCCTATGTGCTTGCCCACTGGCTCTACCCCACCATGCTTAGTGGTCAGAATCTGATTACTAATGTCTCCGATATTGATGAGGGTGCACTCTCTCCCTACTTCGAGGTGGAGATGGCGCCGCCTTTTGAGGTTATGACTGCCCTCTTGTTGTCGTTCTGCATTGGTGTAGCTATGACTACCGTGAAGTCCGATACTTTGTACGCTGTCACCAAGGAATTGGAGAACGTAGTAGTCAAGGTAATCTGGGGCTTTGTTGTGCCGATTCTGCCCTTCTATATCTTTGGCATGTTCTTGGGATTGGGCATGAATGGCAATCTGGGCTCGGTACTTTCGGCCTTTGCCAAGGTTTTGATTTTGGCAGTTGTTATGACCCTAGTCTACCTAGTCTTGCAATACATCATTGCTGGTGCGATTACCGGGAAGAATCCCTTCAAGGCGCTTCGCAATATGCTGCCGGCTTATTTCACGGCTTTGGGAACCTCCTCTTCTGCCGCGACTATCCCAGTGTCCTTGGAGTCTACGCTTAAGAATGGCATTTCAAAGCCGGTGGCAAGCTTTGTTATCCCGCTGTGCGCGACCATCCACTTGTCCGGTTCGATGATTAAGCTGACGCTCTATGCCTTCGCAATCGTGTATATGGCAAACCTTGATATTAGTACCGGTACCGGACTTGGCTTCATCTTCTTGTTGGGAATCATGATGATTGCTGCTCCGGGCGTTCCGGGCGGTGCCGTCATGGTGGCGGCCGGCCTTCTGGCAGACATGATGGGCTTTGATGATGGCATGGTGGCGCTCATGATCGCCGCCTACATCGCCATCGACTCGGTCGGCACTGCCGCCAATGTCACCGGCGACGGTGCTATTGCGATGATCGTGGACAAATTCGCAGGCGACAAGAAAGACCCCTCCGAAGAGGAATCTGCAGAAGCAACCGCGTAGAGGCTCACCAAAACCACACCCCTCGTTCAGCTGTCGAGAGCTGACGAGGGGTCTAATGCGTTGTGGGACTTCTTTCGGGTCGCCGCCTTCATGCGGGTGACAAACTCAGCGAGTTCTTTGTGCAGCGCGGGGTCCACGCGAGCGCGGCCTGAGGTCTCTTCGATTTGGGTCCGCTCTGCAGCGGTTTCACGTGAAACGTGGCGATCAATGATTTTAGTAATGGCCGAGCCAGTAATAGCCCCCTCCGCTCCGGCTGCCACGGCATCGCGCACATGCTCGGGTGCTGAAATGCCGAAGCCGAGCAGTACCGGCGGGCCATCGAATCTTTTGATGTTTGCTACGACTTCTTCAAGCCCGATGGTTTTAGATTCTCTCTCGGTACCTGTCACGCCGTCGCGCGAAATGGCATAGATATAACCCCGCGAGCTGTGAGCGACGCCTTCGAGGGTGCTCGCGGTGGCACGAGCCGGGGCGATGAAGATCGGATCTATGCCGGCCTTTTCTGCTGCAGCGATGAATGGAGCGCCTTCGCGTACGGGGACGTCGGGAAGCAAGATGCTATCCGCGCCTGCCTTAGCGAATTCGGAATAGAAGCGCTCGAAGCCGCGCGTGAAAGCCACGTTGCCATAGATCAACATGCCAATGGGAAGCTCAGGGAATTCTGAGCGGATCGTCCGCACCTGTTCTAGGGCGGAATCTACGGTGGCGCCAGCCGCTAGCGCCCTAAGGTGAGACGCCTGAATGGTCGGTCCATCGGCCACGGGATCAGAAAATGGGACGCCAAGTTCTAGTGCATCTGCACCGGCCGCGACAACGGTTCGTACAATGTCCAGCGTGTCCTCCGGGGTGGGATCGCCCAACATGAGGAAGGGGACGAACGCGCCCTCTCCCCTTTCGCGCAGTGATCGGAATAGGTTCTCGTATCGATTGCTCATTAGTGCTTCTCCTGCAGTTTAAATTCTGGGTGGGCCTCAAGTGTGCGGCGAACATGGTCGATATCTTTATCGCCGCGACCAGACAAAGAGACTACAATGGTGATGTCCTCATCCTTCCGTTTCAAGGCATAAGCAAGAGCATGGGAAGACTCAAGGGCGGGAATGATCCCTTCCCGCTGGGATAGCAGTTGAAACGCTTCCAATGCCTCGGCGTCTGTAATGCCAACGTATTGTGCTCGGCCGCTGGAGTGAAGGTAAGCATGCTGTGGACCGACTCCCGGGTAGTCGAGTCCGGCGGAAATGGAGTATGACTCTTCCACTTGGCCGTCTGCGTTCCGCATGAGGTAGCTGCGTGCGCCGTGGAGTATTCCTACGGTCCCGTTGTTGATGGTGGCACCGTGCTTGCCGGAGTCCAGTCCTTCACCGCCCGGTTCAGTGCCGACGAGTTCCACTTTTTCCTCCGCAATGAAGTCTGCGAACATACCGATTGCATTGGAACCGCCTCCGACACAGGCGACGACTACATCCGGCAGGCCGCCAGTGCGCTCAAGCATCTGCTGCTTAGCTTCTTCGGAAATGACTTTATGGAACTCCCGGACGATAGTCGGGAAAGGGTGTGGCCCAGCCGCAGTGCCGAGGAGATAGTGGGATTCATGGAACGTAGCGGTCCAATCGCGGAGCGCTTCATTCACCGCGTCCTTAAGCGTTCCGGACCCGGTATCAACGGCTACGACTTTCGCGTTCATTAGCTCCATACGGAATACATTGGGCTGCTGCCGCGCGACGTCTTTTGCCCCCATATAGACCACACACTCGAGCCCTAAGAGTGCGCAAGCCAGTGCGGTGGCGGTGCCGTGCTGGCCCGCTCCCGTCTCTGCAATGATGCGAGTCTTTCCCATACGTTTGGCGAGGAGGGCCTGTCCGAGGACTTGGTTGGTCTTGTGCGCGCCACCGTGTACGAGGTCCTCACGTTTGAGGAAGATCCTCGCTTTACCGCCTAAATTTTTTGCCTCTGTCAGTGGCGTGGGCCGGCCAAGGTAGTCACGCAGAAGGCCGCTGAGCTCTTCGCGAAAGGACGGGTCATTCTGTGCTTCTACAAAAGCCTTCTCAAGTTGGTCGAGGGCGGGGATAAGGGATTCTGGGACGAACTGTCCACCGAATTCACCAAAGTATGCTGGAAGGAGTGTTTCACGTGAAACGGTCATGATCGTGTCCTTTCTATGGGTGTGTATAGCGTCGGATGATGTGGAAGGCTTGGGACACAAGCGAGGAATCCTTGCGGCCGGGTGCGTACTCTAGACCCGAATTGAGATCGAGCCCCATCGTGCCGATCGACAGAGCCTCTTCGAGGTTGTCTAACCGGAGGCCACCGGCGAGGAAGGATTTATCCTTAACTTCAGGGGGGATAGTGCTCCACTCGAATGAGCTTCCTGACCCGCCGCTTCCGGAGTCTAGGACTAGCGCTTCTACTTCTGGGACAAGGTCAGTTGCCAGTCCTGCGAAATCGGGGCTGAGCATATCGACGGCACGCCAGACGGATAATCCGCCCGCGACGCTGCGTACCTGGCGTAGGAATTCTCTTTCCGCTTCCCCACTTCCTTGGAATGGGGTGTGGAGCTGAAGTGCCTTGAGTCCTGGGAGCTCAGAAAGTCTCTGTAGCTCTTCGATATCCGAAGAACGTGTCACGGCCACGTAGTCCAGACCCGGCTCTGCGGAGATGATGTCACGCGCGGTTTCACGTGAAACACTGCGCGGCGATTCCCGTACGAAGATAAGTCCTCCGTAGCGGGCCCCTGCAGCACGCGCCGCTTGCGCAGCGGAGGCAGAGTTAAGCCCGCATACTTTATTGCCACCGTAGACAAGATCGCGAGCGGCGCGATCGATATCCTCTTGGTGGCTGAGTTGTGAGCCTACAAGGAATGCGTGCACGTGAGAGCCCAGCCGGCGGACGGTGGCACTGTCGCGGATTCCGGATTCCGAGACGATCGTTTTTCCTTCAGGGATATGGCTAGCGAGGCGCTCGGTTCGTTCTAGGTCGATGCTGAGATCGTGGAGGTTGCGGTTATTGATACCGATGATGTCGCCACCTAATTGCAGCGCTCGTTCCACCTCTTCCTCGGTGATGGCTTCAGTCAGGACGTCTAACCCCAGTTCATCAGCCAACGCCTTGAGTTTAACGTAGGTGTCATCATCCACGATGGACATCATGAGCAAGATGGCATCGGCTCCGTAGTGTCGCGCGGCGTAAACCTGAATGGGATCAACAATGAAGTCTTTGCACAGCACCGGCAGATAGGTAGATTGGGCGACGATTTGCAGATGGTCGTAGTCGCCGCCAAAGCGCGCAGGCTCGCACAGCACCGAAATGGCGGAGGCATAGCGTGAGTAGATACGAGCGATATCGCCCGGACGGTAGTCCGCGCGAATCAACCCCAGGGACGGCGATGCAGACTTACATTCCATGATGAAGCGACTGGTGCCATCGAGGGCTTCGACAAGCGAACGCTCCGAAGGTGGTACGCTAGCGAGGTCCACGTGGGACAACCTGTCGCGAATGGCCGGCAGATGAGTGCGGCGCTGGGCGACGATCTCTTGTAGCACGGTTGGCAATTCCTTCGCCGTCATTAGTTCTTCTCCCCTACCGCATAGTTAGCGCTTTCGTGGATATGGAGCCACTTTTCGACAGCGCCGCTATTAATAAGATCCTTAGCGTGAGAGACTCCTGCTGCGATACTCCTCGTGGTCCCGTTGAGGTAAAACATGGCTCCGGCGGTGGCAGCGATGGCGTCCACGTGTGCGGGCTTACCTCGGCCGGCAAATACCGCGCGGAGGGCTAAGGCATTTGCAGCGCCATCCCCACCGGCAAGCTCCGCGAGCTCGTGGCGCTCGATACCGAGCTCTTCAGGGGTGAGCTGGTAGGTGATAATGTCGCCGTTTCTGAGCTCCCAAGCCTGCGTGGTGCCATGAGTGGCAATCTCATCCGTGCCGGCTCCATGGACGACTAAGGCGCGCTCGCGGCCAAGTTCTCGAAAGACCTCTGCAATGAGTTGGCCTTGATCTGGGTTTGCAATGCCCATGATTTGGAGTGATGGGTGTCCTGGGGACAAGAGCGGGCCGAGGGTATTAAATATGGTTGAGATGCCCAGTGCCTTGCGCACCGGTTGGACGTGGGCGATGGCTGGGTTGTAGGCGGGGGCGAAAAGAAGCGTAAAGTTCGAGGCCTCAAATTGGCGGACCGCTCGGGCGGCGTCTAAGTCGAGCGGGATATGAAGAGCCTCGAGTACATCCGCAGATCCGGACTTGGAAGAGACCGAGCGGTTGCCGTGCTTGATCATCTTCACTCCCCCGGCAGCGGCGACGAGCGAGGCCCCCGTCGTGATATTGATGGTATTTGCGCCATCGCCCCCAGTGCCGGCCGAATCCATAAGGCCTTTTCCGGTGATGGGGAAGGGATAGCCCACCTTTAAGAAAGCCTTGGCGGCGCCGGCAACGTCCGCGAAAGTCTCGCCCCGAGCCCGGATATGAGCGAGCAATGCCGCGATATGGATATCGTCGTAGGCACCCACGGCCAAGGGGGTAAATACCTCCGTGGCTTCTTCGATGGTGGGTTGTGGATTGCTTAGATAGGCCTGAAAGGTCCGCAGTGGTGTTCGGCTCATTTTAGTTTTCCTTCTCCATAGTGGTGTGGGTAGATAGTTGGTGAATGCAGCGTTGGAGCATTATGGGGCCAGTGGGTGTGAGGACGGATTCTGGGTGGAATTGCAGACCTAGCCCCATACCGTCTTTTGTCTCCGCGGCCATCACTACTTCGCCGATATCTGAGGAAGTGTGTGCTAGGCAGCGCATCTCGTGCGGGATATCCGTACAGCCGAGCGAGTGGTAGCGTGCCACCGGAATCTGTGTGCTGAGACTATTTGGTTGATCAGGTTCGGTATCGGTGGCAAGCCCTTGGAATACGGGATGCTGGACCCCGGCTGGCGTGAGAGTCATCGGAACGGATTTTCCGTGTACCGGGCCGCAGGGCGCAACTACCCCACCGTGGCATTCAAGAAGCGCTTGGAAGCCGAGGCACACGCCGAGGATGGGAGTGGTGCCCAGGGTGGCGTCGATAAGCTCCATCATGCAGCCGGCCGACCGTGGATGCCCGGGGCCGGGGGAAAGCACAATGATGTCGGGCCGCGCCGCCAATACCTCATCGACCGTAACGGTATTGCGAAACACGGTGGTATCGAACCCAGCCAGGGCATCGACGAGGTTATAAACAAAAGAATCGTGGTTATCCAGAAGGACAATGTGTGGCGAACTCATCGCTGCACCTCCAAGTCGGCACCGTGTGCTACGGCAATGGCATTGAGCACGGCGTAGGCCTTATGCACCGTTTCATCGGCCTCGGCCTGTGGGACGGAATCTTTGACAACACCGGCACCGGCTTGCACTACTGCGGTGCCGTCTTGGACGTAGGCGGAGCGGATGACAATGCAGTTATCCATGGCGCCATCGCCGCGCAAGTAACCTACTGCCCCGCCGTAGGATCCGCGGCGTGTCCCTTCCGTTTGCCGCACCAGCTCGGTGGCACGAAGCTTGGGCGCGCCCGTCAGGGTGCCCATGTTCATACAGGCCCGATAGGCATCGAGCGCATCGAAATCTGAGTGGAGCGTTGCCGTGACTCGGGAGACCAAGTGCATCACACGGGAGTAGCGGTCCACCTGCAATAGCTCTGCCACCTGGCGGCTACGAGGAACGGCCACCCGCGCGAGATCATTGCGTGCTAGGTCTACCAGCATCGTGTGTTCCGCAATCTCTTTGTGGTCAGTACGCATCTCTAATTCATTGCGGATATCAAGCTTATGGCTGATGCTCCCATCCGGGCGCAGCCCGCGCGGCCGAGTGCCAGCGATGGGATAGAGCTGCACTCTCCTATCTTCCGGCGTGAACCTGAGATTGGATTCTGGCGACGCGCCAAATAGCTCATAGCCGTCGCCACGAACGTAAAACATATAGGGCGAAGGGTTAGTGTCTCGTAACGTCCGGTAGGCCGCGAGGGCGCTTGGACATTCCAGCGCGAAGGAACGCGCGGGCACTACTTGGTAGATATCGCCGGCGTGAATCTTGCGTTGGAGCTTTTCCACGTCTGCGCGAAACGTTGCGTCATCCGCATCAGCCACCGCACGGATCTTGCTTCTCTGTGGTGCCGTGGGGCGTGGGGTCTCCGGCCGCGTGGCTAGGGAATCAAGTTCCGCTTTAAGGTGGTCTTCGTCGATATCCCAGCCCTCTAGGCGCGCAGTTCTTTGCAGGTGGTCTACCTCCAGGACCGTTTGAGCCACCAAGAACTCATAGTCTGGGTAGGAATTCGGCCCCGGTTTAACCTCGGGGAGATCTTCGAAGGTGGCCAGGTAGTCATAAGCGAACCCGCCCCCTAGAAATGGTAGTAGCGGAGAGGAATAGGTGGCCTCTAATTGGAAGAATCGCAGAATGTCAGCGGTTGATTCAGCAAGGAGTCGCTGCCGCTCGTCGGGTTCGGCAGAAGGCGGGAATTCGAATACAGCGGTAGTAGTTTCACGTGAAACTAGGCGGTGGCGGAACCGGTCTCGGAGAGGAGGAAGGAGCACCTCCCCCGCGTTGGTGAGGGCCCGCACCTCCACCCTGTGGCCATGGCACGTGACTCTGAGTGCTGCCTTGAGGATGGCGAGACAGTTGAGGTTTTTCTTAGTCTCGATGTCTGCGCTTTCGAGCAACAGGGAGTCGTGCGGTTGCGCGAGCGCGTCAAATGTGGCGGCCGCATCGCTGTCGTAGGGTATGTCGCGGGTAGCCGTGTATGGCATTGCAGTGCCCTTTCGGAGAGGGTGGGTATGGGAAACGAAAATTAAGCTTCCACGAGCACAGGCACAAAAACGCCAAAAGGCCCGCAGAATGCGAGCCTGAAAATAGGTTGCGAAAGATGGCCCGCGGGTTACGCGCGCCACCACCAAGCAGTAGTCATGTTCTTCATGGCAGCTACTTTAACCCAAATTTCTATAACTCGGAAGATATTGCCGATAAATATTCTTACAGCCCGAGCTGGCTTTCTCGCAGAAGAAGCCGTATTCGGGACTTTAAAGACTTTAAAGAAACGAGTGGGGTACTGTTGGGTGCATTAACAAAGGGAAGAAAGGTGATGTAAATGACTATGAGTCCTAATGAGGTAGTGGCAAAGGTTCCTACCCAACTTTTGATTGGAGGCGAGTGGCGAAAGGCATCTTCCGGCGAGACTTTCACGGTGGAAAATCCCGCCACCGGAGAGACCATTGCTACTCTCGATTCTGCTAATTCCGCTGATGCGGTAGCCGCTCTAGATGCTGCTTGTGCGGTGCAAGATGAGTGGGCACGAACCACTCCGCGCGAGCGGGCGAATATCCTCCGCCGGGCCTTCGAGCTGGTACACGAGCGCGCCGATGAGTTCGCGACGCTGATGACACTTGAAATGGGAAAGCCTTTTGCCGAGTCTCAAGGTGAGGTCACCTATGGTGCTGAGTACCTGCGCTGGTTTAGCGAAGAGGCAACGCGCGATTATGGCCGCTATTCCCCCGTTCCGGAGGGCACTTTGCGTATGGTCACACGCCGCAAGCCGGTCGGGCCATGCCTGCTAATTACCCCATGGAACTTTCCCCTCGCGATGGCCACGCGCAAGGTTGCGCCTGCTGTTGCGGCAGGCTGCACCATGGTTCTGAAACCGGCCAAGCTCACCCCACTGACTACGCAGTACTTTGCGCAAACCATGCTCGATGCCGGCCTGCCCAAGGGTGTGCTCAATGTGGTTTCCGGAAGCTCTGCCTCAGCCATTTCGGAGCCTTTGCTTGCCGACGATCGCCTGCGCAAGCTTTCCTTCACCGGCTCCACCCCAGTGGGCAAGACTCTACTGAAGGGTGCCGCGGATAATGTGCTGCGCACCTCCATGGAGCTGGGCGGCAATGCTCCGTTCATCGTCTTTGAGGATGCGGATATCGATCAGGCCGTAGCAGGGGCCATGGGTGCGAAGATGCGCAATATTGGTGAGGCCTGCACTGCGGCCAACCGTTTCATAGTGCACGAGTCCGTGGCGGAAGAGTTTACGCAGAAGTTGGCGGCGGAGTTTAACAAACTCGTCGTGGGCAATGGCCTGGACGAAGGCGTTACCTGCGGTCCCCTCATTGAGGCCAAGGCGCTCGACAATATTGCCGCCTTAGTGGATGACGCAGTGGAAAAGGGTGCCACCGTTGTTACCGGTGGCAAGCGTGGCGAAGGTGAGGGTTACTTTTATGCCCCCACGATCTTGAGCAATGTTTCACGTGAAACCCGCGTGGCCCAGGAGGAAATTTTCGGCCCAGTTGCACCTATCTTTACCTTCAGCGAGGAGGCGGAAGCCCTAGAGTTAGCAAACGAGACGGAATATGGTCTTGCGTCCTATATTTTTACGGAAAACTCAGACCGCCTGTGGCGCGTGGCCGATGGTCTCGAATTTGGCCTGATGGGATTCAATGCCGGCGTCATCTCCAACGCCGCTGCCCCATTCGGCGGCGTCAAGCAATCCGGTTTGGGCCGCGAAGGTGGCGCCGAAGGTATTGAGGAATATACCTCAGTTCAATACCTGGGCATCCGTGACCCTTATGCCAATGTTTAGAAACGCAAGCGTCTGAAAAGACACACAGGCCAGCCGGGCTCCCTTTCGGGGCCCGGCTGCGGCCTAATAATGTAAACATTCATTGAAAATGAGTCTGCCTCCCCGACCTAAAGCATTTATCCTGCTCAAACCGTCAATATTGTTTGCATTGGGCGGCAAAAAGTGAGGCCGAACAAGACCAAGAGGGTTTTTGATTAACCATTGAAGCTTGCGGGGCGTATAGTTCCTCTCCGTATAATTTAATTCGTATCTCCTTCGCCCGCGCAGTGTGGCCTCATGGCCTGCTCGTGGAGAGGGAATTTTCTTTTTGTTATTTGGAGTGAGTATATGACGTCTACTGAATCTGCAGCGGCTAAGCCGCAGCTGATTACGCCCACGTTCGTTCTCGCGTGGGTGGCTAATTTCTGTCAGTTTTTGGTCTTCTACCTGTCCGTGACCACCATGGCCCTCTACGCGGTAGAGAGCTTCGGGGCATCGGATACCGTGGGTGGTTTTGCCTCCAGCGCCTTTGTTCTCGGTGCGACGTGCATGCGCGTATTCTCCGGCTGGCTCGTGGACCGCGTAGGCCACAAGAAGGCCGCCCTGACCTCCCTAGTCTTCGTCACAGTCGTTGCTGTGGCGTATTTTTTTGCACAGAACGTCGCCGTTCTTATTATCGTCCGTTTCCTGCACGGCACGGGTTATGCTTTGACCTCCACCGCGCTTATGGCAGTGGCACAGTCCGTCATTCCGCACGAGCGCCGCGCGGAGGGTACTGGCTACTTCGCCCTCGGTACTACCTTGGCAACGGCCTTCGGCCCAGCACTCGGCCTCTTCTTGGCTAATAACATTGGCTACAACACGCTCTTTGCTGTAGCGCTAGGCGCTAATGTCGTGTCTTTGGTCCTGGCCTTGGTGCTGCGCTACCCAGCTGAGGTTTCTGCCGAGAAGCCGGCCTTTACGCTGCGCAATGCAGTGCACCCCAACGTGGTTCCCATCGGTCTGTTTATGTTGCTGGTCGGAATCGCCTACTCCGGTGTGGTCACCTATCTCAACGCTTATGCGCGCAAGGAAGACCTTGTTACCGGTGCAGGTCTGTTCTTTATTGGTTACGCAGTAACCATGCTTATCATGCGCTTTGTTTTGGGCCGCATCCAAGACCACAAGGGCGATAACGCCGTGATGTACCTCGGCCTGGCAGCCTTTGTTATCGCCCTGCTCCTCATGGGCTTCCCCACCAACGACGTCATGCTGGTGGTTGCAGGCGCCTGCACCGGCCTAGGTTTCGGTACCCTCAGCCCCGCCTGCCAGGCTATCTCTGTGCGCTCGGTACCCGCCGCACAGATGGGCGCGGGCATCTCCACCATGTTCCTCCTGATGGACCTAGGCATTGGCCTGGCTCCGTTCGGCCTAGGCCCCATTGTTGGGGCAACCGGCTTTGACACCATGTACCTCATCCTTGCGGCCCTCGTAGTCATCGCAGCCATCTACTACTTCTTTGTGCACGGTCGCTTCCCCAAGGCCAAGGGGCACCATCTACACTTCGACGAAGGTAAGTAACACGGCACTCCCCTGTTAGCCTGAAGCATTAAAAGCACACCAGCCACCGAGGTTGGTGTGCTTTCGCTTTAGGTAGACCGTGCGGTTGTAGTTTGAGGGTCCGGAGGCTGGGGGTCGCGCGCAGCGCAGGAACGGAAAACTCGCCGAATAAGAGTCCAGGGTGTAGGGCTAGGCGCGCAGACTGTTGTTCTGGTGAGGGGGCAAGCAGCCAGCCTCGATTACGCGCTGGGCAAGGGTACGGTTGCCCATTTTGGCGGCAAAGGCGATGCGCATAGTGATGTCATGGTTGGGTGGCGCATCTATTGTGATGCTGTCGCCGGGTTGGATGCGGCCGGGGGAAATAATGCGCAGATAAGTACCGCAATCGCCACGGGCGGTCCAACGCTTGAGCCACCCGCGCTCCCCTAGCCAGCCGGCAAAAGTGGAACAGGGTTGGCGGGGAACGGATACCTCAAGTACAGCGGTGCCGATTCTTAGGCGTTGGTTAATGAGTAGAGCGGACAGGTCAACGCCTTGGGTGGTGAGGTTTTCACCAAAGCAGCCAGACGCCAGCGGGCGGGAAAGCTCGGATTGCCAGTAGTTCAACTCTTCGCGGGCGTAGGCGTAGATGGCTTTATCATTGCCGCCATGATGTTGGGTGTCACCAATTATATCGCCGTGCACGCCGGAACCATCGCCATAATGGGGGCCGGGCGCGGCCACATCGATGAAAGGTTGCGGTTGCTTGTCGATGCCCGAAAACTCGTGCCGCCCGCTCGGGTCTGGCCGGCGGACGGCGACATTGGTGGAAATGACCTGCATGCCTGCCACACTAGCTGAGCGTGAGCGCCTCCGCGGTGAGAATATCGCGGTAAAACAGCTGCGGCGCGAGGGAGACTGCTTCAGCTAGCTGCGGGAGGGCGCCGTCAAGCGCAGCGGCGAAAGCGGGGTCGGCCAGCTTGCCATTGGCCATGCCGCGCGCCGTGATGGCAAAGACGTAGGAGATAAACGGCATCCAGGCGGAATCGCCGAGCTCCGAATTGCCATCACCAAAGGCATCGAGCGCGAGCAAGGTGTGCAGTACGGACTTATCCACACCTAGCTGCTGCAGCGTTACCCGCAGCTGCATGGCGGTGCTGCGCAGGTTGGAGATGGTGCCCAGGCGGGTGAGCGCGAGGTCGTTGGCAAAGCACTCGCGCAGTGCAGCGATGCGGTGAGCATCGTCGCAGAGCTGATCGCTGGCCGTCGATGGTGTGGGCGCCTCACCCGTGGCGCTCATCAGCAGCATTGGGCGGGTGACATCGTCGACGCCGGTGGATGGCACGCGCGCGAGCGCGGCGGAGCCGTGGGCTTCGATGTAGTCATGGGCGGCGTCGGCAAGCGCGGCCAGCAGTGAGGAAGGCTTTTCGGCCGGCTCCTCGCGGCGGAAATTGCGGGAGACCAAGCCGGTGCGGACAAAGGCGCGCATGCGCTGACCCGGCTCAAAATCCGCCGCCATGAGGGCATCCATGCTGGCACGCGGATCGGCCTCAATGTCCTTGATGATCGCCTCGAAAGTTTCCTTGGCCTTGGGCGCTAGGCGGCGCATAGCCGCGTAGGTGGGCCACATACCCTCGGTGTTTGCGGTTTCACCATCCTGGAAGATGATGAGCGCGCTCGCCGGCGGGTACTGCGGCGCGGCCAAGTCGCTGGCCGGCTCATCCTCGCGGAAGTCCACGATGAGGTGGCCGGCGTCCAGCAGCTCCTCGGGCAGCTCGAAGCCTTCCTCGGTGGGCTCTAGTGGCAGCGGCTCGCCTGCGGGATTGCCCAGTGGCCAAGCCCATGCCAGCAGCTCCACCTCTTCCTCGTGTGGCTGCTCGGGGACGAGGATGCCATCCTCGATGGTGGCGCGGGAGACCAACGGAGCTTTGCGCACGGTGGCGATGGCGGCATAGATGAGGTCGCTGGCCGCCGTGGCTTCATATTCCATAACGCGCCGGTCAAAGCTGCGCTTTTGGTGCGCTGCGCGCTCCTTTTCTGGCAGACCCTCGAGGTACTCCTCATAGGAGAGCGTGGACCACAAGAGATAAAGCTCCAGCGAGGTCTTTTTTGTCAGCGCAGACTTCAGCGCCCGGTTTGGCACGGATAGGCTGGTAGCCGCCTCCGTAGAGCCATTGGCGGTGACGAGGTCCCTGATCTTTTGGTTTTTATCAATAACCACGAACTTCGCTAGTGGCAGAGGCTCCGGCGAGTGGATGGTAAAGAGGGCATCGGCATCGAGCTGATCTGCCAGGATGACTTGTTTATCGAGGTAATCGACTGGTTCGGCCGCGGTGCGCTTGACCCGGGTACGAATCGTCGCCGGTTCCACCTGGAAGGTCAGCTCATAGCCGGCCTCGCTGCCGATGGTCTCCTCGCGCACGCTCTCGTCCTCACCAAAGACGCGCTGGCCATTTTCCATCTGGATGGGCTTGCTCGGCGCAGAGGCCAAGGCGTAGCTAAACGGTGAAAGATTGCCTAGGGCGTCGATGAAGCGGAAGTTAGTGCCGCGCGGGCCCTCGTTTTTGGCGCGCATATGCAGTGTTTCCGCGAAGTTAAGGTACTGGATATCCACCAGTTCCTCATCCTTGTACAAGCTAAAGCGGTAACGACCTACCCAGGGATCTTCGAAGGCATCTGCCGGGAGCACCTCGTGGATGCCCTCCGGTAGCTCATCCTCCAGCACGGCCTCTTCTTCCCCACCGATGGGGACATAGGTCAATTCCATGCTGAGCTCTGTGTTCGCGATGACGCGCGGTGACTGGGTATAGACCAGCTCGCCATCTAGCCCGTGGGCATTGGGCAGCGACTTGACGGCCATATCCCAGGCAAAGTCAGGGCTGCCAGACACCTTGATGGTGGCGGGCTCCTGTTGTGGTGCCTCCACCGTGAAGGATTGGCTCACCTCTAACGGGAAGATGGACCAACCCTCCCAGGCGCCGTGTGGGCGAGCTTCGCCGGCCTTAGCCTTGGTGAATTCCGTGCCAGCAGGGGCGATGCAGGTATATGAGCCTTTAGGCATCGCTGCGGTGGTATCGACCGGACGATGGGTGGAATCCAGCACTAAGCCGCCATTGGCCACGCCGGCGAATTCCAAGGTGTGCTCCTCAAAGGAGACGCTCAGGTGGCTAAAGGGGTGGGGCATGCTGATCCATAGCCCAGGCTCCTCGCCCTCCACGTAGTAGAACTTACGAGTGTCCTCGCTGTCGTCGAGCAGCTGAGCGGACACGGTCCACTGGGGATCCTCTGGCTCATAACCTGCGGTTAAGGCTGGTAGGTACAGCTCCAGAGTGTGGGTAGCTGGGGAGAGGCGCAGGTGCGGAATCCCCTGAAATACCGCTGCGTCTGCAAAAGATGAAAGCTGGCTGCGAAACTTCTCCTGGCTCATTTACCCCAGCCTAGATCATTTTCATGCAGATCTGCATTTTGGCTGCGAGCGGGGGAAATGACCCGAAAGCCGGGGGTGAGTCCAGCGGAGATTTTGGGTGCGCGTGCCCAGCAGGACGCGGAACGGGCAGCGAACTACACCGCACCGGCACGCGGCTATTACACTGTGTGATTATGAATACCCAGAGCGATTCCACCTCGTACCGCTATACCCCGGAGCTGGCGAACCAGATCGAGAAAACCTGGCAGCAGTACTGGAAAGACAATGGCACTTTCAACGCCCCGAACCCGGTAGGCGAGCTCGCCTCCGATGCGGGCGAGCTGCCTAAGGAAAAGCTCAATGTGCAGGATATGTTCCCCTATCCCTCCGGTGCGGGCCTGCACGTGGGACACCCGCTGGGTTATATCGCCACCGATACCTATGCTCGCTATAACCGCATGCTGGGCAAGAACGTGCTGCACACTTTGGGCTACGATGCCTTCGGCCTGCCGGCCGAGCAGTACGCCATCCAGACCGGTACGCACCCACGGACCACCACCGAGGCGAATATTGAAAACATGCGCCGCCAGTTGGGCATGTTGGGACTCGGCCACGATCCGCGCCGCTCCGTAGAATCTACGGATCCGGAGTTTTTCAAGTGGACGCAGTGGATTTTCCTGCAGATTTATAACTCCTGGTTCGATGAGGAGCAGCAAAAGGCTCGCCCCATTGCGGAGCTCATCAAGGAACTAGAGGCCAATAAGCGCACTACCAAGGACGGCCGCTACTACGAGGACCTTACCGAAGAGGAAAAGGCCGCGGCTATCGATGAATTCCGCTTGGTCTACCTGTCTAATTCCACGGTGAACTGGTGCCCAGGCTTGGGTACCGTGCTGGCAAACGAGGAGGTCACCGCAGAGGGCAAGTCCGAGCGCGGCAACTTCCCCGTATTTCGCAAGAACTTGTCCCAGTGGATGATGCGCATTACCGCCTATTCCGATCGTCTGCTCGATGATCTAGAGCTTTTAGATTGGCCGGAGAAGGTCAAGTCCATGCAGCGCAATTGGATTGGGCGTTCCCGCGGCGCGGAGGTCTCCTTCCCCGCTGAGGGCTATGAAATCGAGGTCTTTACCACTCGACCGGATACGCTTTTCGGCGCCGAGTACGTGGTGCTGGCCCCAGAGCATGAGCTTGTCGACGCCCTCCTCTCCCCCATCCCTTATGACGATGACGTAGACGAGCGTTGGACCTACGGTCACGATGATCCCAAGGAGGCCGTGGAGTCCTACCGCACCGATATTGCCGCCAAGTCTGATCTAGAGCGGCAGGAAAACAAGGAAAAGACCGGCGTCTTCCTGGGTACCTATGCCACCAATCCGGTTTCTGGCAAAAAGGTCCCGATCTTTATCGCCGACTACGTGCTGACCGGCTACGGCACCGGCGCCATCATGGCAGTTCCAGCGCACGATACCCGTGACTACGAGTTTGCCAAGACCTTCGGCCTGCCCATTACGGAGGTTGTTTCTGGCGGCAACGTGGACGAAGAAGCCTGGACCGAGGACGGTGCCCTGGTTAATTCTGCCAATGACAAGGGCCTAGATCTCAACGGCCTGAATAAGGCCGAGGCTATTGCCAAGGCCATTGAATGGCTGGAAAAGGACGGCTCTGGCCGGGAAAAGGTGCAGTATAAGCTGCGCGATTGGCTCTTCGCCCGCCAGCGCTACTGGGGCGAACCCTTCCCCATCGTCTATGACAAGGATGGCTTTGCCCACGCCCTGCCAGAATCCATGCTGCCAGTGGAGCTTCCAGAGGTAGAAGATTATAAGCCGGTTTCTTTTGATCCAGAGGATAAGGATTCCGAACCACAACCCCCGCTAGCTAAGGTGCGCGACTGGGTCGAGGTAGAACTTGACTTGGGTGACGGCCCGCAGACCTACTTCCGCGATACCAACGTAATGCCGCAGTGGGCAGGTTCTTCCTGGTACCAACTGCGCTACATCGATCCCCGCAACGATGAGGCATTCTGCGATATCGAAAACGAGCGTTATTGGACGGGCCCGCGACCGGACCAGCATGGTCCACAGGATCCGGGCGGTGTCGACCTTTATGTCGGCGGTGTCGAGCACGCCGTATTGCACCTGCTTTACTCCCGCTTCTGGCATAAGGTGCTCTTTGACCTGGGATTTGTCAGCTCTCAAGAGCCCTACCGTCGCCTGTACAACCAGGGGTATATCCAGGCCTATGCCTACACCGATTCCCGCGGCGTGTACGTGCCAGCTGCTGAGGTAGAAGAAAAGGACGGCAAGTTCTACTACAACGGAGAAGAGGTCAATCAGGAATACGGCAAGATGGGCAAGTCCCTGAAGAATGCTGTAGCTCCGGACGATATCTGCCGCGACTTTGGCGCCGATACCCTGCGTGTGTATGAAATGTCCATGGGTCCGTTGGACACCTCCCGCCCGTGGGCTACCAAGGACGTCGTCGGCTCCCAGCGCTTCCTGCAGCGCCTGTGGCGCCTTGCCGTCAATGAGGACACCGGAGAGCTGGCCACTACCGACGCCAATTTGAGCGAGGATGATCTCAAGCAGCTGCACCGCACCATCGCGGGCGTGCGCGATGATTATGAGAACCTGCGGCTTAATACCGTGGTGGCCAAGCTCATCGAGTACGTCAACTACCTGACCAAAACCTATCGCACCGAGGCACCGCGCGCCGCCGTGGAACCAATCGCCCAGTTGGTCTCCCCCATCGCCCCGCATATCGCGGAAGAACTGTGGCAGCGCTTTGGCCACGACGGGACCATTACCTATCAGCCCTTCCCCGCCTTTGAGGAAAAGTACCTGGTAGATGATGAAATCGAGGTGCCCGTACAGATCAACGGCAAGGTAAAGGCCCGCATCAACGTGGCTGCCGATGCCGACCAGGAGGCGGTCTTCGAGGTTGTTCTGGTCGATGCCAAGATCGCCGAACTGACTAGTGGAAAGAACGTAGTGAAGAAGATCTACGTGCCGGGCCGCATGGTCAACCTCGTCGTCAAGTAGTTACTCCTCCCAAAACTCCGTGGCACACAGCGCTATGCCGTGTGCCCGGATTCCCTGGCCGACCTCCAGTTTCTCGTTCACAATGAGCGGCAGGCCGTCGAGGTCGCATACCCAAAACTCCCCCATGCCCAGCTCATTGCTGTGCTTGGCGATGCCCCCGATGGTTCCCGCCACCTCTACCTGCGGGTTGAGCATGCTGGGCTTTAAGTTCCGATAAAAGCGCTCGGTAGCAGGAGAATTCAAAGAAAATTCCTCTGGCTCCCCCACCTCGTACCGCAAGGCCACAACCGCCGGCTGGACCTGTCCCTCTAGCTTTTCGCCTCCGACGGGGTTTCCCGCTGGCAGGGCAAAGGGTGCATCCGCCAGTGCTGCGAACCGTAAATCCCCCGTTTCCACAATGCCGATATAGGGAGTTGCGCGATAAATCGTTCCCAGGGCCTGTTCCCCTCCCCGATACGAAGGAACTGCGGCCCACTCCCCTTCGTACTCCATCGCGGTGACCGCCATGTCGGACGGATCAGCGTGAAAAAGGACTCGATCAAATCCAGGTGCATCCCATATTTCGCGGCTTGTGGGTAGCTCGGCGATGAGCTCTTCAATATCCATTAGATCGAAACCACATGTGCTAAATAGCTTATCCATGCTCGCCATTTTAAACACTTCGGTCGCTTCTCCCGAGACGCCGTTTGTTCCAGCGGACGGATCGCTACCAAGACTCTTTGTTTAACTATTTAATTTTTGCGCCAATAACATAGCAGTTAAAACATTAACATAGCAGTTAAAACATTTGGATAAGCCCGCCAATAGTGTTCCAAAAGCAAATCAATTATGATTTTGGCCCTAAAGATGTAGGGGCATTAAATTGTTGACGTGCTATACGCCCGCCATATTAAAGTAGTAGGAGTTGTTGTATCAACTCCCGATCGCCTAACGGGTTGCTAGATCAACTGCGCTGTATAAGCTGTTAAATAACGGCAACCGAAGGAGGATAGCCATGCGTGTGGAGCAGAGTGCGGCATGGGGAGATTTTGTCACTATGCAAGAGCTGCTGCATGCGCGACTTTCTGCACAGTTGCAGAGAGACTCTAGTCTAAGCGAGGCGGACTATGCGGTCTTGGCGGTGTTGCATCGCCGCCGCAAAATTCATACCCGTCCGCACGAATTGGGGACGGAACTACGATGGGAAAAATCGCGCCTGCATCGACAGCTGGTGCGCATGGAATCACGAAAATTAGTCTCCAGGCGGGAAGCGCCGGAACTTGGGCCTCGAGCCATTGAAGTCACTGTGACGGAAAAGGGAAGTGCTGCCTTCAGTGCGGCAATAGCGCGCCACACCGCCGCAGTTGATGAAATCGTGGTGAGCACCCTTAGTGACGAAGACCTACAAACTTTGGGGGAAATTTCTCGGAAGTTGTTGCGTGGGATTGATGAGCAGGGCGCTGGAGAGTTCGCTTCTGAAGCCTAACAGCGTATGCAAAAGGCACCCGCCATGACGGCGGGTGCCGGGGAATATTAGCTAGGGCGCAGCCTAGGAAATCTTGAGGACGGTGCGTCCGTGGTGGGTGCCCTCTAGAAGGGACTTGGATTCCTCGACCACGTCCGAAAGTGGAATCGTTGTGGTCAGGGACTCAAGAATGGAACGGTCTAGCTTCCGAGCCAAGAGCTGCCAGGCGTTCTGGCGGTAGTGCAGTGGGGCGTCTACGGAATTGACGCCTGCCAAGTGCACATTGCGCAGAATGAAAGGCAACACGGTGGTGGGAAGATCCGGGCCGGCGGCCATACCGGTGGAGGCGACGGTGCCGCCCCAAACCGTGCGAGCCAATACATTGGCCAAAACGTGGGAGCCGGAGGTATCGACAGCACCGGCATAGGTTGCCTTCTGCAAGGGTTTTCCGGCCTCGGCGAACTCGGCGCGGTCCACAATGGTGTGGGCACCGAGCTCGTGAAGGTACTGGGAATAGTCATCTGGACGGCCGGTCATGGCGTGGACCTCGTACCCGGCATTGGACAGGAGGTTCACGGCGATGGAGCCGACACCGCCGGTCGCGCCGGTGACCAGAACGGGGCCATCGGGAAGCCCGCGCAAAGAGTTGACGCACAGTGCAGCGGTATAGCCCGCGGTGCCGACAGCAGCTGCCTGCTCTGCGGTGAAGTCTGCGGGGAGCGCGACGGTGGCCTGGGAGTTAACGCGCTGCTTCGGGGTGTAGCCGCCGTGGCGGAACTCGCCAAGGCCATCACCGAAGGAGGCGACCAAGGTACCCACCGGTAGACGCTCTACGCTGGACTCGGCAACGGTGCCGACCACGTCGATGCCTGGAACCAAGGGGCTGGTGCGCATCACACCGCGGTCGCCCGCGATTGCCATGGCGTCCTTGTAATTCAGGGAAGAATAAGAAACATCAACGGTAAGGTCACCCTCGCTGAGGAACTCTCCCTCTTCAAAGGAGGTCGTGACGGTTTTGTCTTCGTTGCGAGTTACTAGTAGCGTGCTCATGCTCACCATCGTACGTTAAATGTGATGCAGGGATTCGACAGCGAATCTCCCGGGAATTTTTCAGACAGGCTTGTTAACTTGGGCATTATGACGACGACCTCTGGATCCACCCGCACTTCGCACCAGGTAAGGGCGCAAGGCGCGCCTTCCAAGCGCACGTTGTGGCGCAGTGCTGGCGTTGCCTGCGTGGTCGTTGTGGTGGCTATTGCCGTAGCTACAGTGGGCAAGCCGTTTATTGATATTCCCGGCGTGCTCGATGCCTCTGCACATGCCCGCCGCAGCCTGGATCTGCAAATGTTCAACGGCTTTAATAACCCTCATCCGTGGTGGGGACCGTGGACCAATACCTTGGGCAATATAGCGCTCTTTTTCCCACTTGGCGCGTGCTTGGTAGTGATGGGGCAACATTCGCGCCACGTCCGCTTTGGCCGTGGCGGAACCATCGTTCTAGCGATGGCGCTCAGCTTGGGCATCGAAACTACCCAATATGTATTCTCACTAGGCTTCAGCGATGTCGACGATGTGGTTTTCAATACCCTTGGAGCGTCCTTGGGCGCGTTCCTAGTTAGCCGCAAGAGCGCAAAGGCGCAGCTGCGCGCCGTCCGCGCTATCGGCTGGATGGCCGCATTGGGCTTGGGTGCCCTCGCCGCCGCGATTGTGGCCGGAGTAATTGTCTAAGTACCCAGGCTGACGCGGTGCCCGAAATTAAACATATCGAGGGAATCTCCCTCTTCGAGGCACTCAAACATACCGGCGGCGTCGGTGGGAACTATGCCGGTGACCTGTGATACTCCGTAGTCCTGAAGGAGAATAGGGGCCAGAGGCGTTGAGGGCCCCAAGACTACATTGATGGACTCGCGGGAGAGCTCGAGCAGGCGGGGAGCGGTCTTATTAACAAAGGCGGAGCCGGTAATGAAGACATAATCGCACTCGGGCAGTATGTACTCGGCGGCGGAATCGGGGTAGTCGCCCTCATTGAGCGAACGCTCTAGCATATAAAAATCCGCCGCTTGGTTGAGCGCCTTAGGCGCAAAAGGGAAGTGGCCAATGACGGCGACCTTCTTACCCGCGACGTCTTCGCGGAAGGGATCGAAGATGTGGGGCCAGGGGGCGTCGGCAAGCGCAAAGCCATGTTCATCGGCTACGGAAGGCGTGGCGTAATAGGAATTGAGCGCAGCCATGCCGAAGGACGCCTCTGAGAAATTCCAACTCTTGGCCAGCTGTGCGATGGCACGTAAGGGAACGCCGGAGTACTCAGCGCTCATCTGGGCGGGGCGGGAGGTTGCTGACATGGTCATGGCCACGCCGCAGCTAGGACTTTCGGTGTAAACGCGGGTCCACCGCGGGTTTTGGGCGGCGCGGGAGACCACTATGTCACGGGGAATGGCATCGATGAGGTCATCGTAGAGATCCCAGGCGGACATGAATAAACCAGCTTTTCCTTATCGTTTGGCACTGCTTGTGAGGAGGCAGTTTAGTCGAATGGGTGGGGAGCACCCTATAGCTTTAGTCACATATATTCGCAACGGCTTGCGCGGTCTGCCTAGCAAAGGGGCTTACCCCAGTAATGGTCGCGGAGCCGGGTCCGGTCCAGGTGCCGTAGCCTACGAGGAAGAGACCGTCGACGGTGGGGGAGGTACCATCAAGGAGCCCGCGGATAGGCCGGAGGGCAGGCCGGAAACCGGTGCACCAGATGAGATGGTCCGCGTTGACTTCAGCAAGAGAAGAAAACATGGGAGTGGCCTGCAAAAGCCCAGAATCCCGCGCCCGCTGGACAGGTGGGACCATCACGATATCGCCCAGGTTCGAATCCGCGCCGGGGTCTGGTTCGCCGCGCAGCAGCGCGTTGAGGCGGGCGCGATTGCGCTGAAAGAGCACGCGGCCGTCAACATCATCGGGCATCCACCGCGGGGAGCTGCGGGTGTACCAGGTTGTCTCTACGCCAGACAGCAGGAGCTCGGCCGCGATTTGGGCACCGGAATTGGCCGCGCCCACGACCGCCACGGTAGATCCGGCAAAGTCCGTGGGGCCTGGATAGAAGGCGGAATGCCATTGCCTTCCACCAAAAGTACCGGGGTAGTAGGGGATAAAAGGAGCAGACCACGTGCCCGTTGCCGCTACGACCGTGCGCGAGGTGAGATGCTCTTCCCCCGCATAAACGTGGAAGCACGCGCCGTCATGGGTCACCTCATCCACTCGGACTGGGCGGCGAATGGGCAGTGCATAACGCTGTTCATAACGGGCAAAATAATCAATAACGTGGCTAGCTGGTGGAAAGCCCTCGTAGTGGGGCATGGGCCATCCCGGCAGGTTGGAAGAGGCCGCATTGCTAAAAAGCGTCAGGGAGGGCCAGGTATGGCGCCAGGCTGCGCCAGGACCGGATTCTGCATCCAGAAGGACAAAATCTAGGCCCTTCTTGCGCAGGTAATAACCCACCGCGAGGCCTGCCTGGCCGGCACCAATGACTATGCAGTCCAGCATCAAATAAGCTTTCTCTCTCGTGCCACGGTCACCGCGGCGGTGCGGGTTTCCACGCCCAACTTTTGGAAAATATGGATGAGGTGGGTCTTGACCGTGGCCTCGGAAATGAACAGCTGCTTGGCTAGCTCCTTATTAGAGGAACCGCTAGATAGCGCCCGGAGGATTTCCAGTTCGCGGGTGGACAGTGATTCTTGCGGTCGGCCCACTCTCTGAGCGAGGAGATCCACAACCTCCGGCGCTAGGGTGCGGCGGTGCGCGGCGGTATTGAGGACGGCTTCGTGCAACGCCTGCTCGGGGGAGTCCTTGAGCAGGTAGCCCATCGCGCCGGCTTCCACGGCGGCGAGGATATCGGCCTGCGTGTCATAGGTGGTCAAGATGAGCACGGGTGGGCCGCCGGCGTCTACTACGCGCTTGGTGGCTGCGATGCCATCCACGTCGGGCATCTGGATATCGCAGACTACAGCGTCTACCTGCGGGGCATCCGAAGTAAAAAGCTTATCCACATCCGCGCCGGTGGAGCCCTCCATTACTACCTCGACATCGGAGAAGGTATTGAGAATGGCGCGCAGGCCGGCGCGGACCACTGGGTGATCATCAATCAGCATGACATTAACCATTGCTTCGCTCCTTCAGCGGGATACGGACGGCCAGGGCGGTGCCTTCGCCCGATTCTAGGTTCATAGTGCCGCCCACGCTCTCCACGCGGTCGCGCAGGCCGGTAAGCCCGAAGCCATGATCCTTATTATCCCTGCTAGAGGAGGCGGTTACGCCGCATCCATTATCAACAACGTCCAGGGTGACAGCATCTTCGAAAAGTCCGAGCGTGACCACTGCGCGCGAGGCGTGGGCGTGTTTGATGACGTTATTGAGACCCTCCTGCGCGGCCCGCACAATGACCTTTTTGATCTGGGCAGGCACCTTGCCGCTGCCGGAGACCACCAGTTCAAAGGTGGTATCTTCCCCCAAGGCTTTCACGCGGCTGCGCATCTGGGATAGCAGGGAATTGAGCTGGGTTTCCAGCCGCTCATCGGGGCCGGCGAGCTCCCGGACAAAGCGGCGGGCCTCGGCGAGATTCTCGCTGGCGACTTCCTCGATAATTTCCAGCTGTTCCTCTTTGGTTGCTGGATCAGTGGTGCCGCGGGCCGCACGGGAGAGCAGCAGAATAGAACTGAGACCTTGTGCGACGGTGTCGTGAATCTCGCGAGAGAGCCGCTCGCGCTCCTCCAGCCGGCCGGCTTGGTGCTCGCTTGCGGCTAGCTCGGCCTGGGTTTCGCGCAGCTGCTTGGCGATGTCCCTATGGTGCGCCGCCTCCGCCTGCAGCCGCCGCTGTATGAAAAAGACCGTGGCCGCAAAGGCGGTACCGATTAGCGGTCCTACCGCCGCCGCGATGGACCAGCCCTCAGGATGTAGCCAGGCGGGGATGAAAGCGGCAGCCGCCCACAATATCGCGATGGAGACCAGCCCAGGCACGGTGGGCAAGGCGCGCAGAAAGACAAAAATAAGCGGGAACTCCAGCCACATGAAATCCTGCGCATGGACCATCAAGCCCAGCCACAGGAGGCAAAGTCCACCCAGCCACAGCCATGTTGGCAACCAGCGTTGTGCGGCATACACCACGGCGAGTGCGATGGCTAAGCCAATAACGCGGGCATCGAGCCGGTCATCCACGTAGGCGCGCGCTACGCCGAAGACCAGTAGAAACGCGAACATGGCGTGCAAACCATAGACCCATAACTTTTGTCCTTTAAACACAACCACCCAGGATATCCGCGCATGGGTGGACAGTGAATCAACCACTTGGTTGACTAGAGGTTCAGCGAGCTGGCCGATTACTTCTGACCTGCATAAATCGAATATAGAAGTATGTTTCTAGCAATCAGAGAAATCACCACAGCGCGCGGCCGCTTCGCGCTCATTGGCGGCACGGTTGCACTCATCACCCTTTTGCTCGTGATGCTCTCCGGCCTAACGGAGGGCCTTTCCAAGCAAAATACTTCCGCTTTGGAGTCCCTAGAAAAGAAGTACCCGTATATTTCCTTCTCCACCGAGGATCCCTCCTTCAGCGAGTCCGAGATGCATGCCGGCGATATCGCCAGCGACGGTATTCCCCTCGGCGCGGCGCAGACCAAGCTGGAGGGTCACGGCGGCGTTGCCGTCCTCAGCTTGCCGGCCGGCACCCAGGTTCCGGGCACCGATAAGACCATCCCAGAGCAGGGCGTGCTCCTGCCAGATTCCATTGATGCGGCCGAAACCGTCACCCTAGGCGGCACCGACTTCTCGGTGGAGGGCACCGTCCCGGAGACCATGTACTCCCACTCTGCGGTGGTATGGGCTTCCACCGAGTCTTGGCAGCAGATTAGCCACGCCCCGAAGGGCGTGGTGGGCACCGCCGCACTGTATAAGCATGAGGTTCCCGGCTCCGTCAAGGTGTCCAAGTCCTTCACCGGTCTAGCGGGCTATCAGTCTGAACGCGGCTCGCTGCTTACCATGCAGGGCTTCTTGTACGGCATCTCCGCGCTAGTCACCGTCGCTTTCTTGACCGTATGGACCATTCAGCGCACCCGCGACCTGTCTATTTTGCGCGCGCTGGGCGCCACCGTGCGCTACCTGCTGCGCGATGCCCTGGCACAAGCCGCCATCATCTTGGCTGCCGGCACCATCCTGGGCGCTGTCGTTGGGTGGGCGCTCGGCGCGCTCGCCTCCGGCACCGTTCCTTTCGATGTCTCTTTGCGCAGCATTGCCGTTCCTGCGGTTGGTATTTGGGTCCTCGGTATGGCCGGCGCCCTCGTCGCTACCCGCCGCGTAGCTAAAGCCAACCCACTCGATGCACTTGGAGGAAACGCTTAACATGTCCACCATTCTTGATATTCGCAATGCCACCGTGACCTACCAGGACGGCGAGACAACCACTACCGCGCTTGCCGACGCCTCCCTCAAGGCCGAATCCAATACCCTGACCGCCATCGTGGGTGAGTCCGGTTCTGGTAAATCCACGCTACTATCCGTAGCCGCTGGGCTTATTACCCCGGATTCTGGTTCCGTACAGGTAGATGGCACCCGGTCCATCATCTTTCAGCAGGCCAACTTGCTGTCCTCGCTCAATGTGCGCGACCAACTATTGATTATGGATCACATCGCTGGCCGCAAGCTGCGCCCACAGCGCGCCGATGAGCTATTGGATTTTGTGGGCCTGGCAGGTATGGGAAACCGCCGCATGGGCCAGATGTCTGGCGGCCAGCGCCAGCGGGTCAATATTGCCCGTGCGCTCATGGAGCAGCCAGACCTGCTCTTAGCGGATGAGCCCACCTCTGCGCTCGATTCTCATCTTTCCCAGGAGATCATCCGCCTTTTGCGCGATGTTACCCAGGAGATGAATACCGCCACCGTGCTGGTGACCCACGACCGATCCCTGCTGACCTTCGCTGACCGCGTGGTTGAGGTCAAAGACGGCCACGTTTCCGAGCAGGAAAAAGTTTCCGCGCTCAGCTAACGCCGCATCACCAGCAACCTTGCGATTGCTTGAGGCACCGCCGCGGCAATCTGGGAGGCAGAGCAAATCCCAAAGCCGTCTGGGGTGTGGGCGGCAATAGCGGCAGCGTGTTGGTGTATGGCTGCGGCGTGCAAAATCTCCGCAATGATCCCCTTCGCATCTACCTCAGCAAAATTCAGCTGGGCTAGCGTGGCGCCGAGGATGCCAGAAAGCACGTCACCGGATCCGGCGGTAGCTGCATAGGAGTGCCCCGCGTTCATGCCATAAATTTCCTGCCCGGGAGCCGTGACCGTGGTGATCCGGCCTTTGTGCAGGATAAAGCAGTCGAGCGACGCGGCAAGCTCCTGTAGGCGTACGCCTAAGCCCTCCGAAAGATCGAGTGCGCGGCCAAGCGTAGCCGTATAGAGCCGCTCAAATTCCCCGGCATGCGGGGTAAGAACCGTGCAAGGATGATCGCGCACAAGTTCGCGCAGATCCTCATTTGTTGCGAGCACCGTGAGCGCATCCGCATCGATAACTGTAGGAAGCTTGCGTGCTAACACGCTTCGCAATTCCGCTTCCGCTTTCGGCCCGGTGCCTCGCCCTGGGCCTACTACCCAGGCTTGAGCATGGACCTTTTCTTCGGCGCTTGCATGGGGCACTACCTCCGGCAGGCTTGCGACCACAGAGTCATTTCCTACGACGCGGACCATGGAGGGGGTGGCCCGCACCGCGCCCGTGGCGGCGAGTATGCCCGCGCCGGGAAAGGTAGTGCTGCCAGCGCATACCGCGGTAACCCCACCGGTGTACTTGGTGCTTTTTGCCCCCGGCGTCGGATCCAGAATTGGCCCCGTGCAGCCCACCGGCTTTGGGGCGGTAACCAGGCCTTGGTCACCCGTGAGTACCGGCTCGGTTGGCCACTGATAGGGCAAGGGGATGGTGGGTTCATTGGCGATATGGCCCACCGGTTCTGCGGTGGCAGACAGCTCTTCTGCAAAAGAGCGCGGCGCGCCTGGCAAGAGGAGATCGCAGAGCACCACCGCGCCGCATTCTGGGGCACAGACGTGTCCGGCGCGGGCCCAGCCAAAGCTAATGGTCACGTCCGCTTCCACCGCATCGGTCGCAGCCACACCGGTATCGGCGTTAATTCCGGAGGGAATATCCACCGCTAATACTGGAACTCCACGCTTTTTGGCTTCGGCATAGGCGCTGAGCGGGGCACCGGAAAGGCCGCGGGTGGAGGAGAGGCCGGCGACGGCGTCGATAAGCAGATCGGCATCCTCCAGACTGTGCACAATGGCCCCGCCGGCCGCGGTAAACGCCTGCAGTGCGGGTTCGTGGGCGCTATCCGCCGCGAGGATGGCCTCGACTGAATAACCATCTTCCGCCAGGAAAGCGCCAGCGTAGAGGCCATCGCCGCCATTGCCGCCTGGGCCGACGAGGATACTCACTCGCCGCCCAGGGCCGAGCATGGCTGCGGCCGTGGCTGCTACGCCGCGCGCGGCCAAGCGCATGAGCTCATCGTCAACGTTTTGCTGGGCTAGAAGGGAATGCTCCGCCGCACGGACGGCAGCAACGCTATAGGCATATCGCATGCCCGCCAGAATAGGCCTTTAAGGAGCCGGCTGGCAGGTCGGACACCAGAATAGGTTGCGTCCCTCCATGACTCTTTCCGCCACTGGGGTGCCGCAGACATAGCAGGGCAAACCGGCGCGACGATAGACATAAACCTCCCCGCCATGGTCGTCTTTACGCGGTTCGCGCCCCATGGCTTCGGGGGAATGCTCGGGCCGCACCGTATCAATGCGGCCGTGTTCCACCCCGTACTCCATCAGATCCACTAGGTCGATCCACGTGGCGTCAAAGGTTTCACGGGAAACGTCGCGGCCAGGCAGGAAAGGGGAGAGGCCATGGCGAAAAAGGGTTTCCGCGCGGTAGATATTGCCCACGCCGGCATAGAGGTGCTGGTCCATCATGAGCGAGCCAATGCTGCGCCGCGATTTGTGCACCTTGGCCCATAAAGCCTCCACATCGGCGTCTGGGCGCAGCGGATCCTGGCCTACCTTGGCCAGTTGTGCGCGGTACTCCTCTTCTGTAAGCAAGCGGCAAAATTGGGGTCCGCGCAGGTTGGCGGCCTCGGTACCATTATCAATGCGCACCCGAATCTGTCCGCCGGTCTCCTCACGGGGCTCGAAGCGCAGCTTGCCGATGAGCCCTAAGTGAATATAGAGGATATGGCACGGATCCGGAGTGGTGAAGTGTACAAAAAGATGTTTACCGTAGGTCTCGGCCAACTCGATGCGCTCGCCATCGAGAATCTCTGCCTCCGCCGCGAAGCGCCCCTGCGGGCTGGTCACGCGCAGCGGCATGCCGCGACAATCCGCGTTGAATTTATTGGCTAGGCGGTGGATGACGTGACCTTCAGGCATAGAAGCCAGTCTAATCGGGAAGAATTTTCGGCCAAACCTGCCGCTAACCAGCCCACTTATTTGGGAGGTGACAATAGCGTAAACTCGAAATGCGGAATGATTTAACTCAGGGGAAGGCTTTCAAATCATGACGCACAAAATCGGCTTTGACCGCGAGAAATATATCGAGCTGCAGTCAAAGCACATTCACGCCCGCCGCGAGGAAATTGGCGGCAAACTCTACTTGGAGATGGGCGGCAAACTTTTTGACGATATGCATGCCTCCCGCGTGCTGCCGGGTTTCACCCCGGACAATAAAATCGCGATGCTGGAGCGCATCAAAGAGGACGTAGAGATCCTCATTTGCATCAATGCCAAGGACATCTCCCGCCAGAAGGTACGCGCCGACCTAGGCATCCTCTACGAAGATGACCTGCTGCGCCTTGTAGATGTATTCCGTAGCCGCGGATTCTTGGTGGAAAACATCGTCATGACCCAGCTGGAGGAGGGAAACTCCCAGGCCGAGGCCTTCATCGAAAAGGCAGAGCGCCTTGGCCTCAAGGTGGCCCGCCACCGCGTTATCCCTGGGTACCCCACCAATACGGACCTTATCGTGTCCGAAGAGGGTTTTGGCCGCAATGAGTTTGCGGAAACCTCCCGCGATCTTGTCGTTGTCACCGCGCCGGGCCCTGGCTCCGGCAAGCTGGCCACTGCGCTCTCGCAGGTTTACCACGAGCACCAGCGCGGCAATAATGCTGGCTACGCTAAGTTTGAAACTTTCCCTATCTGGAATCTCCCCCTTGAACACCCCGTGAACTTGGCCTATGAGGCCGCCACGGTGGACCTCAACGATTCCAATATTATTGACCACTTCCATCTGTCCGCCCACGGTGAATCCACCGTGAACTACAACCGTGATGTGGAAGCATTCCCGCTGCTGCGCACCTTGTTGGAAAAGCTCACCGGCACCACCCCGTATGAGTCTCCCACGGACATGGGCGTGAACATGGCTGGGTTCTGCATTACTGATGACGCCGTGTGCCGCGCCGCCGCCCAGCAAGAAATCATCCGCCGCTACTTTAAGGCTCAGGTGGAAGAGGCCCGCGCTGGCTTGGGGACCGAACAATCTGAGCGTGCCGCGGTCATCATGGCCAAGGCCGGCATCAAGGTCGAAGATCGCCCCGTGGTGGCGCCCGCGCGCCAACGTGCGGAAGAAACCGGCGAGCCTGCCTCTGCTATGCAGCTGCACGACGGCACCATGATCACCGGCCGCACCGCGCCTCTGCTGGGCTGCTCGGCGGCGATGCTGCTCAACGCGCTGAAGCACCTGGCGGGCATCGATGACGATATCCATCTGCTTTCGCCCGAATCCATCGAGCCGATTCAAACGCTTAAGACCAAGCACCTGGGTTCCAAGAATCCACGCCTGCATACCGACGAGGTGCTCATCGCCCTGTCCGTGTCTGCCGCTAAGGATGATAATGCCCGCAAGGCGCTGGAGCAGATCAAGGAGCTTGCCGGGTGCGATGTTCACACCACCACCATCCTGGGTTCGGTGGACGAGGGAATCTTCCGCAATTTGGGCGTGCTCGTGACCTCTGATCCCGTCTTTGCCCGCAAGAAAGCGCTGTACCAGAAGCGCTAGGTTCTGCCTATTAGAAGGGCGGCCCTTTCAGCCCGTGCTGGAGGGGCCGCAGTCTTATAAAGAACAACTACAAGATTGGGGATCTACCCAGCTGCGGGCCTAAGATTGGGGCGTGACTATTGGCAAAGTTCTCCTGTATTACTGCTTTACCCCCATCGAAGATCCCACCGCAATCATGCTGTGGCAGCGCACCCTGTGCGAGTCCCTGGGTCTCAAGGGCCGCATCCTCATCTCTGAGCACGGCATCAACGGCACCGTAGGTGGCGATATGGAAGCCTGCAAGCGCTACGTCCGCCAGACCAAGGAATACCCAGGCTTTAAGCGCATGCAGTTCAAGTGGTCCGAGGGCGGAGCGGATGACTTCCCGCGCCTTTCGGTCAAGGTGCGCGATGAAATCGTGGCCTTTGGCGCGCCGGGCGAGCTGAAGGTGGATGAAAACGGCGTCGTCGGTGGCGGCGTGCACCTCAAGCCAGAAGAGGTTAATAAACTAGTAGAAGAACGTGGCGAGGAAGTCGTCTTCTTTGATGGGCGCAACGCCATGGAGGCAGAGATTGGCAAGTTTAAAAATGCCGTCGTTCCCGATGTAAAAACCACGCATGACTTCATCGAGGAAATTGAATCGGGCAAGTACGACTGGATGAAGGATAAGCCGGTGGTATCCTATTGCACCGGCGGTATTCGCTGCGAAATCCTGTCTTCGTTGATGAAGAATCGTGGTTTCAAAGAGGTCTACCAGATCGATGGCGGCATCGTGCGCTATGGCGAAAAGTACGGCAATGATGGCCTGTGGGAAGGCTCAATGTATGTCTTTGATAAGCGCATGCATCACGAGTTTGGCCAAGGGCTCCAGGACCCAGGCTTTATCCAGCTGGGCCATTGCGTGCACTGTGGCAAAGGCACGAATACCTTCCACAATTGCATCAATGAAGATACCTGTCGCCAGCAGGTGCTCATCTGTGATGACTGCATCCAACATGTAGAAACGCAGCACTGCGGCCGGCCAGATTGCGCCGAGGTGGCAGCGCAGCTAGCCAAGCAGGAGAGCTAGTCGCGCGCCGTTTCCTTGTGGAAGGAGTCCCACCACCACTGTTGCCACGTGGCGGTGTGCGGGTTGCAGGGCGGATAGACGATGCCGGTAGGTGTGTATAGTTCGGTCACCGGGCTGATTCCGTGCAGCGAGTTGAGGAACCACAGGGGGCATGCGGTGGCGAGCTCCGGGGTGAGCGGTCTTGTTTCGGTCCGTATGCCTAGGGCCGCGGCGCGCTGGGTGACCTGGTGCAGCGTGATGCTGGGCAGCGCCGTCCCGGTGGGGAGCACAAGAGTCTCCCCGTCCCAGGCGACGAGCGCGCCGGTGGTGGTCTCCAGCATGGCACCGGAGGAATCCACAATGACGGTGTCATCGGCACCGTCGTCCTGGTATTCGGCGCGGTAGCGTGCCAGTGCCGGGAAATCGGGGCCCTTGACCAAAGGCTGCGAGCGCGGGTCGGGTGCCTGCGCATAGGTTAGCCGGGTGACTGGGCGTGCTGGGGGTGCGGGGCGAATATCAAGGCGCAGTTGTCCTGCAGCTAGCGAGATGCGGGGAAAAAGATCGCCGGGGGCGAAGCGCTGCAGCATCGCAGGCACGAACCCAGCGGGAAGCGGCCCCGCCACCGACTCGAAGCGCCGGAGGTGAAGGCGAAGGGCGCTTGAGTGGGCGTCGCCAAGCATCCGCCAAGAATCCGCAACGTCAAAGGGACCGGGATGGGGTTGGCTGGGAATAAAGCCGCCCTCGTGCCAGAGATAGGTACTCACTGCCATGCCCCTAATACGGACTGCGCCTTAAGGTTGCGCTCTGCTAGCTCGGCGGCCGGATCCGAATCCAAAACGATGGCCCCGCCGGCCCCGATAGTGACCTCGCCGCCCGCGCGTACGGCCGTGCGGATGACCACGCTGAGATCGGCTTGTCCATCAAAGCCCAAGTAGCCCACCACGCCGGAGTAGACCCCGCGCGGGCCGGTCTCGAGCTGATCGATGATTTCGCAGGTGCGCAGCTTTGGCGCGCCCGTCATCGAGCCGGGAGGAAAGGTGGCGCGGAGGGCATCGACCGCAGTGGCATTGGCGCGCAGCGCTCCGGTAATGGTGGACACCAATTGATGAACCGTGGCATAGCTTTCTACCTGCATCAACTTCGGTACGCGCACGGTTCCGGGCTCGCATACCCGGGAAAGGTCATTGCGCAGCAGGTCGACGATCATGAGGTTTTCGGCGCGCGTCTTCGGGTCCGTGGTCAGCAATGCGGGATCTTGCTCGGCGGAGATAGTGCCCTTAATCGGTTTGGCCTCCACCTCACGGCCGCGCACGGTGAGGAAGCGCTCAGGCGAGGCGCTGCAGACTTCCACGCCATCGAAGACGAGGTGCGCGGCATAGGGAGCGGGATTGTGTGAGCGCAGTTGGGGATACAGCTCCCCCTCGGCCCCGGCCGAATAGGTATCGGTCAGGCAGACTTCGTAGCTCTCCCCGGTGTGCAGGAACTCCTGAGCGCGCTTAATCCGCTCCAGGTAGCCGGGGCTGCGCCAGGCGCCTGCGCTTAGCGACGCCCCGCGGCCCTGCTCCTTGGACTGCTTTTCCTCCGTGTTCAAGGCTGCTTCTAATCGGTCCAGCAGTTGCTCGGCGCCGTCGCCAGCCAGGCAGCACAGATGCGCTGTTTCTTCCTGGTGGTCATAGACCATAAAAGACTGCGGCCGCACAAAATAAGCATCTGGGTAAGGGGAGCGGTGGCTTAACACAATGGGCAGGGTGAGCTGGGTGCACTCATAGCCTAGGTAGCCGATGAGCCCGCCGGTAAAGGGGAGGTCCGGTGCATTGATGATGCGTGTGGCGAGCTCGCGGTCCAAGAGGGCAAGGATATCGGGGGCGTCACCAAGCCGATAGCGGAAAGAACGACTCAACGTGCCGGCAGTATCTCCGAGGATGGAGTAGCGCCCGCGCGGATCCGCGGAGTCGAGGAAGAAGGCATCTTTTCCTTCGGCGCGCAGGGTAGCAAAGACCCGCGGGCAGTCCACCGCGCCGGGAACCTCGCGGTGGAGCAGGCGGAACCCACCCAGGAAGTTGCGCATAATATCCCGGCCGTGCTGGGTAAGCACCGACTCCGGGTGGAATTGCACGCCCCAGTGAGGCAAACCATCGACCTTGAGCGCTTGAATGACGCCATCCTCGCTACGGGCATGAACGGTGATACCGGGGACCTCGTCAATCTGCAAGGAGTGGTAGCGCACTACCTCGAAATTTTGCGGGATTCCGGCAAAGATGCCCTCGCCCGAGTGGCTAATAGTGGAGACAAAACCGTGGCGCGGTTGTGGCGCACGAGAAACCTGAGCGCCGGCCAACAGGCCCAGCCCTTGGTGGCCGAGGCATACGCCCAGCACCGGAATCTCGGCCGCTGCTGCGGCGGTGATGATGGCTCGGGCAGCACCGAAGTCCTCCTCCCGCTCAGGCGTGCCCGGACCGGGAGAAATCACCACATGAGAAAATTCGCCGGCACGGACGCGCTCGGCCAGACCTTCCGCCTCGCCGGCAGCAATAACGAGTGGGTGACGGCCGTCTACCTCTGCAATGAGGTGAGCCAGGTTGAAGGTATAAGAATCGTAATTATCAAGCAGGAGGATCATCGGGAGGGGGGGAAGTTTTCTAGGCGGCAGCCGAGTCCATGAGAAATAGCTGGATATCGGTAATGGTCCAGAGCATGAAATTGCAGGCCATCACCCAGAAAATGGCCATCCAACTCCGCCAGCGCAGATAGCGGTGTAGCTTGCGCACCATGATGATGGCGCAGCCAATCATGCCGAAGAAGGGAATGATCGGGGTGGTCAGGCTAAAGAAGGTGCGCTGCCCATCGGTGCAGAGCCACGTAGCGGTGCCATCTTCGCATAAAGGACCGCCCAAAAGCCTAGCGGCGAGCGCGACCGCGAAGCCATAGAGCGCGGAGATGACAAGGACTGCGAGCATGTACCAGACGGCTTGCCGGGTAGAGCGGCGGTTAGCAGCGGCAATCTCTAAAGGATCCGGCTCATCGGCCAGCTCATCGAAACTCTGCGGTTCTGGGCGGCGCAGATTGGCATAGTCAGCATCGGATGTCAGATCGTTTTCGGGATGCTCTGGTCGCTGGCTCATACCCCAATCCTAACCGCAGGCTGGGTGGACCAAGATGGGCACCCGAATATGCGGCAGCAGCTCCGTGGCAGTAGAACCCAAGAAAACGCGGGCGATGGGGCCTTGCGGGGTGGAGGCCATAAGCATGAGATCGCCCTTTTTCCACTTGAGCGAATCCACTGCGCCGCCCCAGCCGGCACCGGAACCAATTTCAGAGGTGACATCCAGCTCTGGGAATTTCTCCTGGATGCAATCGCGGGCGCGATCCAGCATGGCAAGGGAATCCTCGAGCCACTCCGCCGCCAGCTCGAGCGCCATATCGTGCTTATCCTTCGACGGGGTACTGAGCAAGCCCTTTGCCGAGAAAGCCAGCAGGCGCAGCGGCAGGTTCCAGCGATTGGCAAGCTCGGCTGCGGCGAGCATCTCATGATCTTCGCGCGGGCTGCGTTCAGTAATGGCAAAGTTAAAGCGGGTGACGCCGTGCTTGGATAGCTTTACCTTGCGAGGCACCAAGCCCAATGGTTGAGGAGAATAATGCAGCAAGGTATCGGCCGTAGAGCCGGCGAAGAAACGCCCCTTGGGCGCGGCCTGGTTGGGCCCCAAAATGATGAGGTCTGCCTCGAACTTCTTGGCCATTTCCGTCAGCAGATGGGGGCGCGAAGGGCCGTCGACCAATAGGGAGGGTTTCTCATCCCAGCAGCTACGCGGCACGCCGGCCTCATCGAGGGCGGCACGGGTAGCAGCGGCACAAGCCTCCTTTTGTTCTTTAAACCATTTTTTATATTTTCCGCCCAGTTTGCTGAGAGAAGTAGTAGTCCACGGCTGGAATACGGTAGAGATGACGCGTACCTGGATATCAGCGGTACGGGAAAGCCACGCGGCACACTCGAGTGCCTCGGTGCCGGAGGAAGAGGGGCTCCAAGAAATAAGGATGCGAAGTGGCTTTTCGGCCGAGCCTTTGCTCAAGGCTGGGAGATGCCCATCGGAAATATCAGTTGCCATACGATATGAACTAGTGAACGGTTACGGTTATTTCGCTTCCCTCAATTATCACGTTAAGCCGGAGAAAAATGAAATTACCGCGGGTAAAACTAGCGCTGTTCGCCGTTCATTGTGGGGCGATAGACATCTGCAAGCTTGGAGATGACAGTGGCTACTTCATTCGCGGTATCCAAATCTTCAGGCTCTAGCCACCGCATGATTTCTGCCAAGGCCGAGGCGCGCTGCTGTGAAACGATGGCGAGTTCAGATTCGCCCAATTGCGTCAGCGCTACCAGGACACCGCGGCGGTCTTCCTCATCGCGGTGGCGTTCTACGTAGCCGCGGCGCTCTAGCTGATAGAGCGCATTAGAGGCGGTGGGCATGCGGATAAGCTCTGCCTGCGCGATGGTGGATACGCGTGATGGACCCCGCATACGCAGCTGGTTCATGATGGATACCTGGGAGGTGGTCAAAGAAGAGCCCTCTGCCGTGCGCTGGAAAATAAGGATGAGCTTATTGAGCGCCGGTTGGATGGAACGCGCGACCTCGACGGCATCCTCGTATGTAGACGGGGATTGAGCGGGGCCCTTCTCCTCATGTTGCTGCGTCATAGAAAACGATTGTATAGCTCGTTTTCTCTGCGCGGTAGTTTGGAAGTTAAAAAGTTAGCTTCCGGCAATAAAATCTTCCAGCTCGGCGCGTGCCACGTCATCGGCCTTTTGCACCGGCGGGGACTTCATCAGGTAGGACGAGGCAGGCAGTACTGGGCCGGCAACCCCGCGGTCGAGGGCAATCTTGGCGGCGCGCACGGCATCAATGATGATGCCGGCAGAGTTAGGTGAGTCCCAGACCTCCAGCTTGTACTCCAAGTTCAGCGGGACTTCGCCGAAGGCAGATCCTTCCAAACGGACATAGGCCCATTTGCGGTCATCGAGCCATTCCACATAATCCGAAGGGCCGATGTGAACATTGCGGTCCTCGCGCTTGCCGGCGATAGGCGAGTTGTGCAGGTTAGAGGTGACGGCCTGCGTTTTGGAAATCTTCTTTGATTCGAGGCGCTCGCGTTCGAGCATATTCTTAAAGTCCATATTGCCGCCCACATTGAGCTGCATGGTGCGCTCCAAGCGCACGCCGCGGTCCTCGAAGAGTTTTGCCATGACGCGGTGCGTAATGGTGGCACCTACCTGGGATTTAATATCATCGCCCACAATGGGCAGCCCGGCGTCTTCAAACTTCTTCGCCCATTCTGGATCAGAGGCAATAAAGACCGGCAGGGCATTGACGAAGGCGCAACCGGCATCGATGGCCGCTTGCGCGTAGAACTTATCCGCATCTTCGGAGCCCACCGGCAGGTAGGAAACTACGACGTCGGCGCCGGATTCGCGAAGGACAGCGGGGACGTCGGCAAGCGGGGCTTCTGATTCCGCAATGGACTCTTGGTAGTAACGGCCCAAGCCATCCAGGGTAGGCCCGCGCTGCACGGTAACGCCCAGGTTCGGGACGTCGGTAATAGAAATGGTGCAATTGCGGGAGCTGCGCGTGGCCTCCGCAAGGTCCTTGCCCACTTTGTCCGCATCCACGTCGAAAGCGGCAACAAATTCCACGTCGCCGACGTGATACGGGCCAAACTGGGTGTGCATCAAACCGGGAATATCTGCATCGGCAGCGGCGTTGCGATAAAACTCCACGCCTTCAATGAGGGACGTGGCGCAATTGCCGACGCCCACGATGGCGACCTTTACCTTCTCGGACAAGGTTTACTCCTTTTATATCCATGAATTGTGGTTGTCAGTGACTGCGCAAGACTAAGCCGAAAATTATGCCCTGCGGTGGCATAACACCATGTGGATCGATCAAGAAGAGGTAATTAGGATGATCCGGGTGAATTCCGTTGCCTATAAGCATGTGCTCTCCCACGAGTGGGAACGCGCCCACCATCTGCGCGAATTTCGCGCCGGGCAGCTCACACGGGAAGAGGTATGCGATGCCGATTTTCTGCTGCGCGCCGCAGCTGAGCACCACGGGCGCACCATGGATAAAGAATGCCCAGTGTGCGGCGAGCCTTTGCGGCTTACCCGCTGGGTCTATGGAGAGAACCTCGGCCGGCGTGCTGGGAGCGCCCGTAGTGATAAAGAAATAGCGGAATTTGTAGCCGAGGGCTTGGAGTTTACGGTGCACGAGGTGGAGGTATGTCGCCAGTGCCGGTGGAACCACTTGTTGCGTTCTGCTACTGCTTTTAACGCGTGTTAGTTTCCGGCGCACCGCCTTAGGCAGTAAGCTGCAATTATTTAGTTTGTGATCAGGGATGAATGAGGACACGAATCAGTGACCGAGAAGGAATCTACCGGCAAGTCCACTAAGGTGGCTCGCCCCAGCAAAAAGCAGGCGAAAAAGAAACGCCGCATCTGGCCGTGGGTCGTTTTGGCGTTCCTACTGGTCTTTGTGGCATTGCCCGCAGGACTTTTTGCCTATGCGTACTCGCAATACACCGTTCCGGAGCCCAAGGACCTGGCCAATAACCAAGTCTCCACCATTTACGCGGGCGATAACCAGACCCAGCTCGCCCGTTTGGTGCCGCCGGAAGGCAACCGTACCCACGTAAACCTGGATGAGATCCCGGACTATGTGCAGGACTCCGTGCTTGCCGCGGAGGACCGCGATTTCTGGGATAACTCCGGCTTCTCCTTCACCGGCCTCGGCCGCGCCGTGGTGGGTAAGGTAACCGGCAACGCTGATGCTGGTGGCGGTTCCACCATTACCCAGCAGTATGTGAAGAACACGCTGGTGGGTAATGAGTACTCCTATGTGCGCAAGATTCGCGAGCTTATCTACTCGGTGAAAATGACCAATGAGTGGGAAAAGAAGGATATTCTCAACGCCTACCTCAACACCGTGTACTTCGGACGCAATGCCTACGGCATTCAGGCCGCATCCAACGCCTACTTTAATAAGGACGCCAAGGACCTCACCCCGGAGGAAGGCGCCATGCTCGCCGGCCTCATCCAGTCCCCGTCCGGACTCGACCCCCGCGTGAACCAAGAGGGCTCCGAGGACCGCTGGAACTACGTCCTAGATGGCCTCGTGGGCATGGGTGACCTCACCCAAGAACAGCGCGATGGGATGACTTTCCCGGAGACCCGCGACCCAACCGAGTACTCGGCTTATACCGAGGCCCCGGGCGCCAACGGTCACATCAAAGATCAGGTCATCCGTGAGCTGGAAGAGGTAGGCATCACCGAAAACGAGGTGTCCACCGGTGGTCTGCGCATTACCACCACCATTGATATGAACGTGCAGAACAACACCATCCAGGCAGTCGATGAGCAGATGGCTCCCCTGCAGGAAGATGCACGTGCGGCTTCCGTCACCATCGACCCAAAGACCGGTGCGGTCCGCGGGTACTTCGGTGGCCACGATTCCAATGGTTGGGATTACGCCAACTCCCCGCTGCAGACCGGTTCGACTTTCAAGATCATGGCCCTAGCAGCTGCCCTGCAGCAGGGAATTAGCCTGGATACTAATTACTCTTCTGCTCCTTATCAGCTGCCGGGATCCGATGTGGTTACCAACGTGGGCGGTGGCTGCGGCGTATGCAACCTGCGCGAGGCTACCAAGCAGTCCCTGAATACCTCCTTCCTGCGCCTGCAGGCGGACCTGAAGAACGGTACGCAGGACACCGCGGATATGGCGCATGCCCTGGGTGTGGCTAAGTCCCTGCCGGGCATTGAGAAGACGCTGACGGAAAAGGGCAAGCAGCCATTCGAGGGCATCGTCCTGGGTCAGTACCAGTCCCGCCCGCTCGATATGGCTACCGCGATGTCCACCCTGGCTAACCAGGGTGTGTGGCATAATCCCCACTTTGTGCAGCGCGTAGAAAACGCCGCCGGCGAAGTGCTGTACGAGCACCCTGAAGATGAAGGCGAGCGCCGCGTATCGTCCAATGTGGCCAATAACGTCCTCGAGGCCATGGAGCCGGTAGCCGCGTGGTCCAATGGCGCCCTTGCGGGCGGCCGCGCTTCTGCCTCTAAGACCGGTACGACCCAGATGGGCGATACCGGAAATAACAAGGATGCCTGGATGGTTGGTGCCACCCCGCAGCTGGCCACTGCCGTGTGGGTAGGTACCGCAGATAACACCTCCGCCATTTTCGATCAGTACGGTGGCATCATGTACGGCGCGGGCGCGCCGACCAAGATTTGGAAGGCCGTGCTGGATAACTCCCTGGCCAACTCCGAATTCCAAAACTTCCCGGCCGCCTATCCACTGGGATTCGGCAATATGGGCGCCGGAACGGCCGCCCCGGCCTATGACCAGAGCTGGGATAGCGGCGCTGGCGATACGCAAAACTACGAGGCTCCAGAGCAGCAGGCTGCGCCGGAAGAAGAGACCAAGCCGGTCCAGCCACAAGAGAAGCCGGAGAGCCCGAAGCCAGCGCCAAGTCCACAGCGTGGCAACCGTGGCAACAATGGCAACAATGGCAACAATGGCAACAATGGCAACAATGGCAACAACAACCAAGCACCGGCCCAGCAAGAGGCTCCGTCCTTAGATGACCTCATTGGTCCGAATAGCGACCTGGCAGACCTTCTAGGGTAGGCGGCAGTGACAGTGAATTCGCACCAGCGCATTCCCGTCTCCTCAGAGCCGTTGGCCCGCGGAGTAATTGAATTCCTCGGCGGGCCAATGGGCCGTTTTGCCGGCGTTCGCCCCACTCAATGGTGGACCCCGCTGCGCGCCATCATCGCCGTCGGTTGGGTATTTCTGGCTTGCGGATTCCTCTCCAAAGCCAATTGTGCCGGCGGTACCCGCGGTGATGACGGGGTTATGAGCTTGAATTGGGCAGCAAACCGCCAGTACACCTCTTTCTGCTATAACGACATCATCCCGCTCTACGGCGGCCGTGGCCTCGATGAAGGCGGCTTCCCCTATGCCTATTCTTGGCAGGAGGGCGACCTGACCCGCTATATGGAATACCCGGTCCTCGCGGGCTTATTCCAAGGAATGATGGGGTGGATCGCCCGCAATACCTATTCCCTTGTGGAGTGGGCCGGAATCCCGGAGGCCGGTTGGTACTTCGGCCTCACCGCCCTGGTCATGTCCTGTATCTGGGTCGGCGTGCTTTATATGGTCTACCTGTTGGTAGGCAATCGCACGTGGGACACCATCCTCGTAGCGGCCAGCCCCCTTATCATCATTCACGCCTTTAGCAACTGGGATATCCCCTCCATCGCCTTTGCCGTAGGCGCGCTTCTGGCCGCCGCGCGCAAGCGGCCGGTGGTAGCAGGTGTCCTTATCGGCCTTGGCACCTCTTTCAAGCTATGGCCGGTCTTCATCTTGGGGGCATTCTTGGTCTTGGCGGTGCGCAACCGCCGTTGGTCGCAATTTTTCCTAGCCTTACTTGGCGCGTCCGTAGCTTGGCTTGCGGTCAACGCGCCGGTGGCAATGAAATACCCGGATGCGTGGCGAGAATTTTTCCGCCTCAACCAAGAGCGCGGTGCGGAGTGGACCACCATCTACTCAGTGCTCAGCCGCAATACCGGCATGAGTTTTAGCCCAGAGTTTCTCAATACCTTCAGCTTGGTGGCTTTTTTGGCTCTTTGCGCAGCAATTGCGGGGCTGGGTCTGCGCAGCGCGCGAACCCCGCGCATGGCAGAGCTGGTCTACCTCATCGTGGCTGCCTTTTTATTGGTCAACAAGGTGTGGTCGCCGCAGTATTCGCTGTGGCTGGTGGTCCCCGCAGCTCTGGCGTTGCCGCGCTGGCGTCTGGTCTTTAGCTGGGCGCTTGTCGACGCCCTGGTATGGCCCCTATTGATGTGGCACATGCTGGGAACAGACAATAAGGGCATTCCGCACGAGCTTCTTGACGTCGCCGTTATTTCCCGCGATGCCCTCATTATCGCCATGGCTGTATTTATCATTCGCCAGATGTGTGGGAAGGTCACGGATAAGGTGCGCGATGCGCATGGTGGCAGTGATCCTTTGGCAGGAGCATTCGCATGATTGTTACCTATATCGGGATGGCCTCCATCTTCTTAGGCTTTCTCTGCGTGATGGGTGCCTTTTGGCTGTTTCATAACCGCGAGGATCGGCGCGGGCCCATCGTTTTAGGGATCTTGGCTATCCTTTTCCTCACCATCATTCCGGCGACAGCCGCTGTGTTTTTCGCCGCAACTACCACCGGTTAGATTTCTTTTCGCCGGTCACTTGCGGTACTGTAGTGGGGTTGCTTGACGCAACGTACCCTCCTGCTGCATCCGCAAAGGTGATGCAGCCGAAAACTACTAGACCATAGGAGGTGATGAGGTCCGTGCGTCACTACGAAGTCATGATCATTCTGGATCCTAATCAGGATGAGCGCACCGTAACCCCGTCCCTGGATAAGTTCCTCGAAATCGTCCGCCAGGATGGCGGCAAGGTTGAGAACCTTGATGTATGGGGCAAGCGTCGTCTTGCATACCCCATCAACAAGAAGGAAGAGGGCATTTATGCCGTCGTCAACCTGGAGTGCGAGCACACTTCGGTTGCCGAGCTCGACCGCCGTCTGAACCTGAACGACACCATCCTGCGTACCAAGGTTCTGCGCACCGACAGCAAGTAACGGATACTGGGATCAAGCACAATCCACGTAACCGATAAGGAGTAAAGACATGGCACAGGGAGATACCAATATCACGGTGGTAGGCAACATCGTTGCTGACCCCGAGCTGCGCTTCACCCCGGCGGGTGCGGCAGTAGCTAACTTCCGCGTCGCCTCCACCCCTCGTCGCTATAACTCGCAGACGAACCAGTGGGAAGACGGCGAAGCTATGTTCCTGACCTGCAACGTATGGCGTCAGGCGGCAGAAAACGTCGCCGAAACCCTGTCTAAGGGCATGCGCGTCATCGTTACCGGACGCTTGAAGCAGCGTTCCTTCCAGACCCGCGAGGGTGAAAACCGCACCGTATTCGAGATTGACGTCGACGAAGTCGGCCCGTCTCTGCGCTACGCCACCGCACAGGTAAACCGCAATCCACGTGAGGGCGGCAATAACTTTAGCGGCGGCGGCCAGCAGCGCTCGAATAACAATAATCAGGGCGGTTTTGGAGGCGGCCAGCAACAGCAGCCGCAGCAGCAGAACCAGGCTCCTTCTGAGGATCCGTGGAACTCCGCGCCACCAGCTGGTGGTTTCGGAGGCGCTGATTCTGAACCTCCGTTCTAAGTCTGTCACCCGCAACTATTCAACTAACTCAATTGAAAGGCAGGGATCATGAAGCTGATCCTCACCGCTGCCGTTGAGAACCTCGGCGCCGCTGGCGAAATTGTTGAGGTTAAGGACGGCTACGGACGTAACTACCTGCTTCCTCGCGGCCTGGCTATCGTGGCTACCCGCGGCGCAGAGAAGCAGATTGAGGGCATCAAGCGCGCCCAGGAAGCTCGCGAGATTCGCGACCTGGATCACGCACGTGAGGTCCGCAACCAGCTCGAGCAGCTGACGGATGTCAAGGTAGAGGTTAAGACCTCCGAATCCGGTAAGCTCTTCGGTTCCGTTAAAGCAGAAGACATTGTCAACGCCGTCTCCAAGGCCGGTGGCCCAAAGCTGGATAAGCGCATTGTTGTGCTTCCAAAGGGCCTGGTCAAGAAGACCGGCAACTACCAGGTCGAGCTGAAGCTGCACGCTGATGTTATCGGCAAGGTGAACTTCTCGGTCGTTGCTGCCTAACTAGGCGCACGACGGTCCATATAGACCCAAAGACAACAGCAACGCTTTAGGCCTCAAGTTCCTGCTATGTGAGGTGGCAGGCTCTTGGGGCCTTTAGCGCGTTTTCACCGGCTTGTGGATAACTGTGGAAATCTGTGGATAACTCTCCAGCTCATTAACTTTGCGTTTACACCTCGGTTGCTTTATTAACCCGCAGGTCAGGGCCCTTATCCACTGTTAATGTGCCACTTTTCACATCTGCGAAAACCCGTCGTGAGCAGGGGATATGATGTGTGCAGGTCATGGAGGTTTTGAGTTATCCACAAGCATATGCAGGGCAATTGCGGCCCGAGTATGCCGCGACCAGCAATTTCCACACCATCCTGTGGATAACTTCCGGCTTTATACCCAGGGGGTAGTGTCCCGGCGCTAGACTAAACTGAAATTCCGTTACGCTTGCTCGCTCGAATAGCTACAAGGGGGAAGACATGACCAACGCCAGCTTTGACGATGAACACCTGCCGCCGGAGCCGCCGCCCGAGGAGGAACCGGCCCCACGCCGTCGCTTTCAGCAGGAAGAGCCAAAGCGCTATGGAGAATTCCGCCAGCCCCCCGCAGACCGGGAGGCGGAGCAGGGCGTCCTAGGCGCAATGCTGCTGAGTCCCCATACGGTGATGGAAGTCATTGAGGAACTGGAACCGGAGGACTTTTACTATCCGGCCCATACCCTGATCTACCGCGCCATGCTGGACCTTTATTCTGAGGGTAAAGACGTCGATGCTGTCATTTTGGCCTCTCAGCTGGATCGCTTTAATAACCTCGAACGCGTTGGTGGCGCCCCCTATCTGCACACGCTGCTGGCCACGGTGCCGACGGCGGCAAATGCCCGCTATTACGCAGAGATCGTGGCGGAGAAGGCCGTGTTGCGCAAGCTGGTTGATGCCGGCACCCGCGTAGTACAGCTAGGATTTTCCGGCACCGAGGATGCAGAGATCGAGTCCGTCCTGGACCGCGCCCAGCAGGAAGTCTTCGCCGTCGCCCAGCGCAAAACTGCGGAAGATTACCGAGTCTTGGGTGACCTCATTGACCCCACCATTGATGAGCTGGCAGCACTGCAGCAAGCCGGCGGTGTGGAACTAGGCGTGCCAACTGGTTTTATCGATCTAGATAAGCTGACTAACGGTCTCCACGCGGGCCAGATGGTCATCGTCGCTGCTCGTCCCGGTGTGGGTAAATCGACCCTAGCCATGGATTTCATGCGGTCCTGCTCCTTGCAGCATGGTAAGTCCTCGGTAATCTTCTCCCTCGAGATGTCAGCCTCGGAGATTGTCATGCGCCTGCTCTCGGCGGAATCAGAAGTCAAGCTGGCCGATATGCGCGGCGGCCGTGTCTCCACCGAGGACTGGGCGAAAATTGATGAGACCCTCAACCGAGTGCAAGACGCCCCGCTGTTTATTGATGACTCTCCAAACCTGACGATGATGGAGATTCGTTCCAAGGCTCGCCGCCTAAAGCAGCAGCACGGGCTGGATTTGATCGTCTTGGACTACCTGCAGCTGATGTCTTCGGGTAAAAAGGTTGAGTCCCGCCAGCAAGAGGTTTCCGAATTCTCCCGCCAGCTCAAGCTTTTGGCCAAGGAGCTAGAGGTTCCTCTCATCGCAATTTCGCAGCTGAACCGTGGACCCGAGGCGCGTACTGATAAAAAGCCGCAGCTTGCTGACCTCCGTGAGTCCGGCTCCTTGGAGCAGGACGCCGATATGGTCATGCTGCTGTACCGTCCTGACTCCCAGGATCGCGATAATGAGCGCGCCGGCGAGGCGGATATTATCCTAGCCAAGCACCGTGGCGGTCCAATCGATACCGTGCAGGTGGCACACCAGCTGCACTACTCCAAGTTCGTCAATATGGCCCACGGATAAATTACAGGTCGACCACCGCATTGGGATCGCCCAATCGTGGGCCGAGGATAACCAACACCAGGAAAACCGCAGCTGCGGCAAGCGCTAACCAGCGCCAGACGGGGAAGAAGCGTTCGCCACATAGGCGGGCGAACGCCGCACCGATGAGTGCGCCCACGGTGTTAAATATGAGGTCATCAATATCCGTTCGCCCAAGGGCAAACGCATATTGGCACACCTCCAGCACTAGGCTCAGGCCAAATCCCCACGCCACAGTGGTTTTAATGGAACGGCACAGACTAAACACCAGCATTCCAAACGGGATAAAGAAGGCCGTGTTTCCCGCGTACTCAAATAGCGGACCAAACCAGCTGCCGCCGCAGAATTCATCCAGCGGCACCCAGCGCAGTTCTCGCGCACGCTGATTTTCCGGTTTCCACAAATAGCCGATTTGGTAGAAAGGCTTGAGCGTGGTCAATGCGACCATAACGGCCGTCCACGCGGCGAGGGAGAGCCTACTGAGCAAGCGCTATTCCTTTCTGCTCGGGCAGACTGAAGGCGGCGGCAGCCGCAATGCCAAATGCTGCGGCGAATACAATAAATAACCAGGCCGTCCCACCCGCAGCAAGCAGTGGCGGGACGATTAGTGGGGCCGCAATAGATGCTAGCCTACCGAAGCCTGCTGCCGCTCCCGTACCACGCCCTCGCAATGAAGTGGGATACAGCTCCGGACCGATGGCATAGAGGGCTCCCCAGGCGCCGAGGTTGAAGAAGGAGAGCAGACAACCAGCCAGGATGATCAATGCTTCCGTAGCTGCTGCTCCATATAGGCCGGCTGCTGCTGCCGAGCCGAGCAGGAATACCGCGAGGGTTACCCGCCTGCCCCAGAGCTCGATGAGCCAAGCTGCCACCGCGTAGCCAGGCAGCTGGGCAAGGGTGATAATGAGGGTAAAACTAAAAGACTTCACTAGGGAGAAACCGTCGGCTACTAGCAGAGAGGGAATCCAGATGAAGGCGCCATAGTAGGAGAGGTTTACACAGAACCAAATGGTCCACAACGCCGCGGTCCTCCTTCGTAGCTGCGGACTCCAGATAGACGCTGCGGGGGAAGGTGTGGGCTCTGGGAGGGCATCGTCCAGCGGGCGATTTTCCGCCGCGGCTTCGAAACTGGCAACGATAGCTTCGGCCTCATCATGGCGGCCTTTGGATTCAAGGAAACGCACAGATTCTGGTAGACCGCGGCGCACATAGATTGAATACGCGGCTGGCAGCATGCCAAGGGCCAGGGCCCAGCGCCAACCGGATTCAGATGTGCTCACCACGAAAGTGCCGATGATGGCCGCAAGGATCCATCCCAAGGCCCAGAATGCCTCGAGAATGACTACCATCCTTCCGCGGACCCGCCGAGGCGCGAATTCGGATATGAGCGTGGAGGCAACTGGTAGCTCGGCTCCGAGGCCCAACCCAACGATGAATCGGAAGAAGATGAGAACCGTAAGTCCCCCAGCTAGCGCGGATGCCCCTGTTGCCAAGCCGTAGACAAGCAAGGTGAGAGAAAAGACATTGCGGCGGCCGAATTTATCTGCCAGCAATCCGCCAAAGGTTGCACCGAGCGCCATGCCAAGGAAGCCTGCCGAGGCCAACCAGGAGGTCTGGCTGGCACCTAGATCCCAGTGAACGGCAAGGGCGGCCATGATGAAGGAGATTAACCCGACATCCATAGCATCAAGCGCCCATCCAAGGCCGGAACCTAAGAGTAGGCGCTTGTGCTTAGAGGTGACGGGAAGGCGATCGAGACGTTCGGTGCGGCTGAGCATGCGATAATACTATCGCTGAACAGAAAAACCTTTCAGGCGTAGTGAGTTGGTAACCACAAAAACCGAGCTCAGTGCCATCGCGAGGCCGGAAAATAATGGGTTGAGCAGGCCAAGCGCGGCAACAGGAATGAGTATGACGTTATAGGCAAAGGCCCAGAAAAGGTTGCCCTTGATAATTGCTAGCGTGCGGCGCGAGAGCCGAATGGCATCAGCAGCGCAGCGTAGATCGCCGTTCATCAGGGTGATATCAGAGGCTTCAATTGCCACGTCGGTACCCGCGCCCATGGCGAGCCCAAGGTCCGCCTGGGCAAGGGCGGCGGCGTCGTTAATGCCGTCGCCGACCATCGCCACGGTATGCCCGGAGCGTTGCAGTTCCTTGATGCTATCTACCTTGTCTTCTGGGAGGACTTCGGCTCTGACGTGCTCGATTCCTACCTCGGCGGCCACGGCGTGGGCGGCTCCAGCGTTATCACCGGTTAGCAGGTAAGGGGTAAGCCCAAGTTCCTTCATCTGTGCCACTGCGGCGGCAGAGCTGGGCTTGATGGTATCGCGGACCTCAATGATTCCGGCAGGTTGGCCGTCCACGGAGACAACCACCGGCGTGGCACCAGAGTCTTGTGCCTCGCGGAATGGTGCTTTTAAGTCCCCCAAGGGGCCTTGCGGCTTGCCGACGCCCACTCGGACCCCCTCTACAGTTCCTTCCACGCCGCCTGGAACTACTGCGAATTCGGTAGCCGGTTCCACGCTGCATTCCTGGGCAATGGCACGGGCGATGGGGTGTTCGGAATTGTGCTCGACGGCCGCGGCCAGCTCGAGCACGTCACCGTGGACGGCGGTAACGGACATCTCTCCAGCCGTGACCGTGCCGGTTTTATCCATCACAATGGTGTCGATTTGGCGCGTAGACTCCAAGATTTCCGGGCCCTTAATGACAAGCCCGAGCTGTGCCCCGCGGCCGGTGCCGACGAGGATAGCGGTGGGCGTCGCCAAGCCCATGGCGCATGGGCAGGCCACAATGAGAACGGATACGGCGGCGATAAAGGCCGGGGCTATCCCGCCGAAGAAGAGGTGAACAATCAGCGTAAGCGCAGCTACCGCAATCACCACAGGGACGAAGACCTGCGCGATGCGGTCCACGAGGCGCTGCACTGGTGCCTTGGAGGTTTGGGCATCTGTGACGAGCTGGGCCATCTGGGCCAGTACCGTATCCTCGCCCACCTTGGTGGCTCGCACCTCAATGCGGCCCGAAGCGTTGATGGTTGCACCAGTGACCGCATCGCCGGTACTCACCTCAACGGGTACTGGCTCGCCGGTAATCATGGACGTATCGACGGCCGAGTTGCCCGCCTTCACGATGCCATCGGTGGCGATCTTTTCGCCTGGGCGGACTACGAAGACATCGCCTACCTGCAGCTGTGCAATAGGGATGCGCCGCTCGCCCTGTGCGGTAAGTACCGAGGCTTCCTTAGCTCCTAAGGAGAGCAGCTCCCGCAGCGCCTCCGAAGACTGGCCTTTGGCCCGCGCCTCGAACCAGCGGCCGAGCAGCAGGAACGTAATGACCATGCCTACGGATTCAAAATAGATGTGGTCCATTTGTGCCGCGTTTGCATCCAGCGACATGTGCATCTTCATGCCCGGTTCGCCCGCGTTGCCGACAAACAGCGCCCACAGCGACCAGAAGTAGGCCGCCGAAGTTCCCATGGTGATGAGCGTGTCCATGGTGAAAGAACCGTGCTTAAGGTTCGTCCACGTGGCGGTGTGGAAAGGTGCGCCACCAAAGATGTAGACGATGGTAGCGATGATGGCGCAGGCCCACTGCCAATTGGGAAATTGCAGGGCCGGCGACATCGATACCACCATGAGCGGCAGCGATAAAGCTCCGGCGACAATGGTGCGGCGCAGCAACGCGTCGCCATCATCCTTCTTAGGCTGGGGATCCTCTGCCTTCGTCTCGGCCATGTCGAAAGCGCCGTAACCTGCGCCCTCAACCACCGAGATGAGCTCCTGCGGGCTAACCGTCTGGGAGTCATACTCGATGGCCGCTGCCTCGGTGGCAAAGTTGACGCTGGCGCTTACCCCGTCAAGCTTGTTGAGTTTGCGCTCGACGCGGGAGGAGCAGGAAGTGCACGTCATGCCCGTGACGCCAAGGTCCAAGTGGGACATGGCGGTGCCTACTTCAACGTGTAGCCGGCCTCAGTTACAGCGGCCGCTACCTGTTCATCGGTGAAATCGGTGCCACTAACCGTAACCGCGCCGGTGGTGTGGTCTGCAGTGACTTCGCTAACGCCGGAGATTTCGCCGACTTCTTCCTTTACTGACATTTCGCAATGTCCGCAGGTCATGCCCTCTACGGTGTAGTTCTTGGTGCTCATAATGATCCTTCCTTTGGGTTGATTTCTGTACCGATTTTATACCCCCTAGGGGTATGTGACAAGGATGATTCAGGTACGTTGGGGGAATAAAGCGATACGTAAAGGAGTTAGATCAAGCATGGCTACTATCGATGTCACCGAAGAAAACTTTGAAGAAACCGTTACCGGCGAAGGCATTACGCTCGTAGACGCTTGGGCCGATTGGTGCGGACCGTGCAAGCGCTTTGCGCCGGTTTTTGAAAAGGCCTCCGAAGAGCACACGGATGCTACCTTTGCCAAGCTGGATACCGAGGCTAACCAGGGCCTTGCATCCGCACTGGAGATTCAGTCCATTCCAACGCTGATGATTTTCCGTGATGGCATCTTGGTATTCCGTGAGGCTGGCGCGCTGCCCCCTGCAGCATTGGAAGACCTACTCAAGCAGGTTAAGGAACTCGACATGGCAGAGGTCCGCCGCCAGGTAGAAGAGCAAAATGCGCAGGGCTAATACCTACTAGCTTCCTCGGCGCTTTCTGGTGAGTATCGCTAAACTCGCTAGAAAGCGTCTTTTTTATTTCCAAAGGAGAAGATAATGGCTAACCCTTTCAGCAAAGGTTGGAAGTACATGATGAGTTCCTTCGATCAGAAGATTGATGAGAACGCTGATCCGAAGGTGCAGATCCAGCAGGCTGTTCAGGCAGCCAAGGAGCAGCACCAGCAGATTTCTGAGCACGCCGCAGAAATCATCGGCCATAAGTCTCAGCTGGAAATGCAGATGGACCGCCTGGTGAAGTCCCAGCAGGACTACCAATCTCAAACCCAGCGTGCATTGGAACTGGCAGATGCGGCGGAGGATCCGCAAAAGGCTGCCGAATATAACCAGGCTGCGGAAGTTGTTGCTTCTCAGCTGGTTGCAGTGGAGCAGGAACTGGAAGACGTCAAGCAGCAGTACGCTGCCGCAGAGCAAGCTGCCGCGCAGGCCAAGAGCCAGCAGCAGCAGTCTGAGGCGCGCTTGAAGGAGCAGCTAGCCCAGGTTAGCCAGCTGGAGGCCCAAGCGGATCAAGCAGCGATGCAAGAAAAGAACGCTCAGGCCATTGAATCCATGAATCAGCTAAACCCGGATGATTCCGTGCCTACTCTTGATTCTGTGCGCGCCAAGATTGAAAAGCGCTACGCCGATGCCCTGGGCGCGCAAGAATTGCAGCATGCTACCGGCGGTGATCGCATTAGTGAGATTAAAGCGGCCGGCAATGACATGAAGGCGACTGCGCGCCTTGATGCCATCCGGGCGGATATTAAGAAGAAGAAAGAGCTCGAGTCCGGCGATTAATTCTGCCGGCGAACGTTAATTAAAACCCCACGAATCCCCGAGTGGAAACCATCGCGCAGGTTCACGCGCTGAGTTTCGGTCAGGGTGTATTCGTGCAGGGTTTCGCAGGCAAATTGCAGTAATGGGCGGTCGATCTCCGGGGGAAGCCCGCCGCCCGAAAGCAGGTGTGCCTGGTCGCGCTGCTCGGTGCTAGCAGCGTTATCGAACCACCACGAGGCGTATTGCTGGCCCACGTCAAAGGGGGACTGGAATCCAGCCGAGCTCCACACTTCTTCTGGCAGCGGAACATATTTAGAGCGCAGTTTGCGGCGAGGAGCCATCATGGATGGCTTTGGTGCTGGTTTTTCCGCGGGAGAGTCCTCCTCGGCGGGGGAATCCTCTGCAGCATCCACCTTGGGCGGAGCCGGCTTGGGCGTTGGGGCCGGGGTGGGCTTTTCGGTAGCACCGAAGGCTGCTTCCACCTCCGAAGGCTCGCCGCATTCGTCCGGCTCCGGCATTTCCTCGCTGTCCTTGTGCGCGTTTTCGCGCACCACTGGCGGAAGCGGGCCTTCCAATACCTGCAATTCCATAGCATCGGCGAAGTCCTCGCGCGGGTCCAAAATGGTGGTGGAATCGCACGCATGGCGCAGGGCGGAGGACATGGAGTCCCAGCCAAATCCATAAAGATGCACGCGGATGCCATTGTCCACGGCTGCCTGGGCACCGGGAATCATGTCTGCATCGCCGCTGACGAGAACAAAATCAGTGAATTGACCCTTCATGGCGGCGATGACCATATCCGCCACCAACCGGGTATCCACGGCCTTTTGGGTGCGGCGCTCACCCCACTCGATGAGCTGGCCAGTGCGTAGTTGTACGCCTTCGCAGGTGCGCAACGCCCGTTGGTAGCGGTGCGGGCCGGTATCGGGAATGCCGTCATACCAGTATTGGCGTTGGATCGGGGTTCCCAGTTGGTTCTCGATCATCCCGCCCATCGTGCTGACCACCTCGGGTAGATCGATTTCTAGTTGCGCGCGAGCTCCGGTGTCCCATGAGTTATAAAAGCTTGCGAGCAAGTATGAGGTATCGACAAAGACAAGTGTGCGTTCAAGCATGGCTCCTAAGTTCCGTTCTAATTGTTCTAAATAAAATTCTTTGTGGTTTCCAGTGTGCCCCATTAGTCACAAAACGTCGATAACCTTGGACAAAATCCCAGCGCAGTAGGGGCAAAAAAGTTTTCTCTACGGAAGTATTGCAGCGGTGGACTGTTGCCGATATGGTTGGTTACACAAGTAGCTAACCAACGAACCGAGGGTTAATGGATAATTCCACCCAACCACTCTTCCGCCAGATTGCTTCCTTGGTGGAAGACGCCATTGTGGACGGAACCCTGGGCGAGGGGGACCGGGCTCCGTCCACTAATGAGCTTGCTGACTTCCACAACATCAACCCGGCCACCGCTCGCAAGGGGATAAGCCTCCTAGTGGATATTGGTGTGCTGGATAAGCGTCGCGGCATCGGCATGTTTGTCGCAGACGGTGCCCTGGCGAAGATCCGCGAGCGCCGCAGGGCCGATTTTGCGGCGGAATACATGGCCCCGCTTGTGGATGAAGCTGTGCGGCTGGGGTACCACCGCGCCCAACTCCATGACCTATTTGATCGCGTTGCAGAAAGCCGAGGAATGTACTCATGATTAAGACACGAGATTTCACCTTTGCCGATGGCCTGACGCACGGCCTAGTTGGCCCCAACGGCATAGGCAAAACCACGCTCCTGCGCAAGATCGCCGGCCAAATCCAATCAGGCGGGATAACGGTCTTCGGGGAGAACCCTTTTGATAATCAATCGGTTCTCAACCGAGTCATTTTGATGGGGATTGATAACCCGCTACCGGATTCCTGGGGCATCGGAAAGCTGGGCGTCATAGGAAAGGCACGGTGGCCGCGATGGGACGATGAGCGGTTTAATGAGCTGCTGGTTCGCTTTGATGTTCCGGCCAAGGCTTATTCTTCCCTTTCCCGCGGGCAAAAGTCTGCGGTGGGCTTCATCTTCGCCGTTGCATCTGGCTGCGAAGTCATGCTTCTCGACGAACCCTATCTCGGCCTCGATGCACAGCGCCGGGAGCTCTTTTATCAGGTGCTGCGAGAGGAACACGGCCGCACCATGGTCATTTCCACCCATCACCTCAATGAGGTGGCGGGCCTTCTCGATACCGTTTCTCTCATGGGAGATAATCCAATTTCCGGTCCAATCGATGACTTCATCGAGGGGATTCTGGAGCTCACTGGTCCATCCGAGTCTCTCACCGCAGCGGCCGAGGAGCTGGGCCTTCCTGAGCTGACTAGGACAACCACGTCCTTAGGGGATCGCGTGCTTATCGACGCCCGCTCCGCTTCGACCGATCCCATTTTTCGCATTGCCCAGGCCAACGGCCTGCGTGTCAATGAGGTCTCTTTAGAGCGTGCGGTGCTGGCATTAGAGGAGAGAGCATGAAACTACTGTGGTACCTAGGCGATTGGTGGCTCTGGACCTTTTTCCTGTTCGCATTATTGGTCATGCCAGTCATGGCAGAGGGAACATGGAGCGTGCTCCCCGTAATCGCTTCCTTGGGGCTCGTGCTCTCCCTGCAGCCTGACTTTCAGAAATATCAACTAGTGGGCTTGGGATCGAAAATCTGGAACGAACATCGTCGCATTCTCGTCGCGCTACTCGCACTAGCGGCAGCCGTGGGCGCTCTCACTGTGCAGCTGTGGTGGGCATTGCCTGTTTATGCAGTCGCGACGCTATGGGCCATGTATCGCAGCGCCACTCCGAAACGCTCCGGGTACACCACTGTTGGCGTGCAACCTTCGAGCGGATTTGGTTGGTTCCCCCGCACCTTGGCCGGGCAAACGATCTATCGCCCGCAGGCCAAAGCTTGGTGTGGGGCGTGTTTGGCGCAGATGATTGGCTTAGTTCTCTACCAGTATGAGGACGCGGCTTCAGTGCTCGAATTCCTCGGCATCTTCATCTGGGTACTGACTGTTGTGCTGCTCGGGGCGGTCTTGGGCAGCTTAAGAAAATCCCTCCGCGAATACACGGTTATGGGAGGAAGTCGTAGAGATTGGGCCCTGCATACTGCAGTGCTCGGCCTGATACCTGTCCTCGCAGCCATCAGTATCAGCGCAGCACTGACGAATGACAGTGAACTCGTTACGGCCATCGCATTGCTTAGTGCGACCTGTGCCCCGGTTTTGGTCACGCTGGAATTTCTGGGAAAGAAGAACTGGTACCTATTCATCCTCTATGCGGTCCTCATAGCCGGAATAGTCGTCATTTACGTCCAGACCCCCATCCCCGCAATTGCCAAGTTCTTCTTGGCGGTGGCCTTCTATGCAGTATGGGCATTGACCCTCCCCAGCTACATTCGCCGAGCGAATGTTCACGGCGGCGGAATGAGTCGTTGGATGGGCGTATCTTAAAGCTCCCAAAATAGTAATTGTCCTGGGGATTTGTGTTTGTTTGAGTCGCTGTGTAACTTAATACGAGTCAGCGCGACCGACAGCGCCCCACAGGAACAAGAAAGTTCCTGGCTGAAGCGGCGATAGGAAAACAGGCCCTGACAAAATAAATTTTTCGCTCACGACGAGCTACACACGCAAGTGTGTCGTTGTTGTGTGGTGGTGATGTTTGAGAACTCAATAGTGTGCCAATGTACTTTTTATTTTTTGTGTGCATGGTTGTGTGTTGATTGG
>NZ_JASPGY010000011.1:0-59955 GCF_030229765.1 Corynebacterium nasorum
TATACTTTCCGGAAACCTACAGGTCAATCCGTGAAAATCCGCGATTCCGGACACACTTTTTGACCCTTAACCCGCATGCTCGCCAGCAGCTCCTCCGAACGAGCCCGGCCGGCAATATCTGGCATATCTCCGGTGACCACAAACTCACTAACGCCTAGCCGCTTGCCGACGCCCCTTAGTTCCTCCCTCACTTCCTCCACCGTTCCCCAAACGTCATGGGCCAACGCCTCCTCTATGCGCCGGCGCTGCTGCCCCGTGAGGGCATCCATGTCCAGCTCGCCCGCCGGCCGCAAGGCCGCGAACTTGCCGGTCGATTGCGCTCGCACCTTCGCATAGGCTTCCGGCAACAAGAGATCACGGGCGGCCGCGGACGTCTCGGCAACGGCGATATTGAGCGAAGAGATAATAGGCGGGGCGTCGGCAAGCGCATGTTCGCGATACACTCGCGCAGCGGCCTCCTGCGTGGCTACAGGACCGCCCAGAATGACACCAAGTCCCAACTTTGCCGCCACCATTGCCGAGCGAAAGCCCGCCAAAACATAGAGCGGGGTGCCCCTATACTCAGGCCTGACCGTCACCGCCTCTTCGCCGCGCAGGTAGCGCAAGAGCGTGGCTAGCTCCGCCTTGAAGCGCTGCTTCACCTCGGCCGGTTCCCCCTGGCGCAGCGCCTTTCGCACCGGCGAGGTAAACCCGACGGAGGAGCCAATCCCTATATCAATGCGCCCGGGATACAGCGCCTCGAGGAGATTAATCTGCTCGGCCACCAGAAACGGCGGGTGATTGAGCAACATAATGCCGGCCGTGCCCACCCGAATGCGCTGCGTCTGTGCCGCAACGTGCGCCGCGAGCATCCCCGGCTGCCCCGCTGGTATTCCCGGCACACCGTGATGTTCGGCCACTAGAAAGCGCTGAAACCCTAACTTCTCTACGTGCCGGGCGTGTTCGGCCACCTGATCCAGTGGGCCGGCTGCCCCGCGGTCCAAAACAGAAAAGCGCATGGCCACCACTGTAGCCATGCGCTTGTGCCTTGCGCGGCCCCTAGCCGCTACTGATTAGCGTCCGTGTTACCTTTAGACCACTCGTCCCAGGACATATTCCAGTCACCGAGACCGTCCAACGCATTAAGCGTCTCGCCGTAGGTGTTGAATACCCGCACCACGTCGCCACGCTTCATCGTCTCCTGGAACCACTGCGCAGCCTCCGGCGTCACGTTGACGCAACCGTGGGACGTATTGGTATTGCCCTGCGCCCACACGGACCACGGAGCGGAGTGGACATAGATGCCGGAATAAGACATTTGCGTAGCCCAGTCCACGGTCGTGCGGTAGCCGCCCGCGTCATGGGCTAGGCCAAAGGTCTCCGAGTCCATGACTAGCTGCGGGTGCTCATCGCCGATAACGTAGCGGCCATTGGGCGTATCGTACTGATAATCGCGGCCAAGCGAGACCGGGATGGCACGCAAGAACTTCTTATTCTTAAAGACCTTCATCGTCTTGGTGGCGTTATCAATAATGGCCACCGTGCGGTCACCGATGGTGAAATTCGTCTTGGCGTTTTCACCGCCATAGATTCCCCCACCTAGGTCCTTGCCATACTGGTCCACCTTTACTTCAACCTTAGTGCCCGGCTCCCAGTAATCCTTCAGACGCCAGCGCACCTCCTGGTTATTGACCCAGTGGAAAGCACCTTCCACTTTGGGGTTAGTGCTCACAGTAATGGTCTTTTCAGCCGCCTTCCGGTCCGTAATAGGAACACCGAAGTTCACACCAATGACCTGTCCTACGCCAACCTCAGAATCCGGAATAGGGGTAAGCGAGACTTCGGCAACACCCGCTGCTTGCGGGGTGGAAAAACTGAGATTCTTCTTGTTGCCATCTACATCGGAGGCCACGATGGAATAAGTGTGGTTATAGCCCAAGTCCTCCGCAGTAGACCACGTCTTGGCGTCTTTAGAGAGCTTTTCTTTAACTTCCACGCCCATTTCATTGGTCATGGTGACGCTCTTGAGCTTGCCCGTGGTCTCCACGGTGACTGGCTTGGACGGATCTACATCCGTCGCCCCGTCCTTTACGGAGGCTACAAGGCCGTCTTTCTTTTTGTCGGACTCTTTGCCGCCGTCCTTGTCTCCATCCGCATGTGCGGCGGCGGTGGATTCTTGGTCGGCAGCCTGATTCTCGGCTGAGGAATCAGAGGAGCAGGAGGCGGCGGCTAGGGAAATGCACGCAACGCCCACGGCCGCTACGAGACGGCGCGCGATAGGGAGGGAATTTTTCACTGAGTTGCCCTTAGACACGTAATTGCTGCTTTCAAAGACCAACATAGATTAGCGTCTCCCTCCGCCAATTACCAGAAGCCACTTCAGGCATTAACCAATTTGTTATACACCCTTCAAAAACCGCTTTGAACAGGCGATTTTACACTTTTAAAGAATGGCTGCTAGAGTATCTACTCGTTGCACAGAGAGCCACACGGCAGGAAGTCAACAATGCGCCATTAGCTCAATTGGCAGAGCAACTGACTCTTAATCAGTGGGTTCGGGGTTCGATTCCCTGATGGCGCACAATACGAATCTCGAGGCGTTGTTCTTAGAACGGCACCTCGAGATTTTTCTTTTTATGAGCCAGTCCTTGTCACCGCGCCGCACATGACTTATGTGCTCACGGCGCCAAGAAACCAGATGCCTGATGGCTCACCACTAAAACTAATAACAATAGGCCGGGCGATTACCCGGCCTTGTGCTATCTCACCCGCAACGGGGCAATGAGTGGAGCGCCGCCATGCTGGACGACGTCCGCCTCTACCCCATACACGCCTTCCACGAGCTCCCCCGTGAGAACGTCCGCAGGGCTACCTTGAGCACGAATATGACCCTTTTTAAGCACCACCAGCTGGTCACACATGCGCGCGGCCAGGTTGATGTCATGGATGGCCACAAGTCCCAGGCTGCCATCGCGCTGCGCTTTGGCACGGACCTCATCCAAGACAAAGATCTGGTGATGGAGGTCGAGGGCGGACGTGGGTTCGTCGAGAAGCATGAGGCCTGGATTGCCCACCAGCATCTGTGCCACCGCCACAAGCTGACGCTGGCCACCAGAGAGCTCATTGAGGTAGCGCGAAGCAATCGCGTCCAGCCCCAAGGAGTGCAGCACCTCACCCGTGCGTGTAATCGGGTCTTCGCAGGCCTCCCGGCGCGCGGAAATCAGCACGGCTTCAAAGGCCCGCAGCGCGGCCGTGCTCGTAAGGTCCTGCGGCACGTAGCCGATAAGCTGGCGGCGTCGCTTGCCGCGCGGGGCCGTGCCATCGACGCGGAAATCCACGTCTCCGTCGCAACCGCGGTGCACGCCGGCCAGGGACTTAATGAGCGTGGTCTTGCCGGAGGCATTCGGCCCCAACAATCCCACCAGCTGCCCGCCGTGGAGTTTTTCCACATCCACAGACTCCAGCACGCGGTGCTTGCCATAGGCCGCACTCAGCCCGGAAATAGTCAGTTCTACGTCCACAGGGCCCTCCTTCGGGTCATAACGATGGCAATGAAGAATGGCACGCCCAGAAGCGAAGTAACAATGCCAATGGGAATAGCCAGGCCCGGCTTAATCATCAGGCTCACCGCATGCGCGGCACACATCACGGCCGCGCCCGCCGCCATGGAGGCCGGCAAGAAGTAGCGCTGGTCCTCGCCCACCAGCATGCGAGCGATGTGCGGGCCCACCAAGCCAATGAAGCCGATGATGCCTGCAAAGGCCACGGTGGTCGCCGCAACGAGCGAAACCACGATGAGCACTACAACGCGCAGACGGGAGGTATTGATGCCCATGGCGGTAGCGCGGGCGTCGCCAAGCCGCAAGGCAGTAAGGCGCCAGCCCAGCGCCCATAGGATGGGCAGGGCGATAATCAGCACGGCGGCCAGTACGCCGTTGGCCGCCCAATTGGCGCGGGTAAGTGAGCCCATGGACCAAAAGACGATCTGTTGCAGCGCTTCGGCCGAGGACTGGTACTGGATGAGCGCCAGCATGGCTTGGAAGAAGAACACCAAGCCGATGCCCAACAGCACCATGGTCTCCGCCTTCGCGCCGCGGATAACGGCCGCGATAACAATAATGGCCGTAGCCACCGCGGCAGCAAGCCACGCCATCAGCGCCAGGTTGAACTGCGGCTGCGCAATCAGCTGCCACTTGAGCACGATGGAGGTGGCGCCGCCAAACGCGGCGGCCGCAGAAATGCCGAGGGTAAAAGGCTCAGCCAGCGGGTTATTGAGGATGGTCTGCATCTCCGCGCCAGCCAAAGACAGGGCCATGCCGATGAGCACGGCCATCACGGCCATGGGCAGGCGCAGCTGCCACAGCACCGTGCGCGTCTGGTCATCCAGCCCCGCGGGATTCACGATGCCCTTCATGACCTCGGCCGGGCTGATATCAATCGCGCCCACAAAGTTGCTGATAATAAAGGCCACGGCCGCAATCAGCGTCAGGCCCGCAACGATGCCGATGCGTTGCCACGTTAATTTCTTGTGCTGCCGCGCCAGCGCGGCTACCTCTGCGCCCTCCATTAGTTGGTGCTAAAGAAGGTTCCCTCGCCGGAAACCGGCGAGTACTTTTCTTGCGCATCCATCCACTGCTTGGCGACGTCCATATCGGCATACGCCTCCGGGTCAATCCACTCCGCGACCTGCAGCAGCGCCAGGTAATTAAACGGCGAATCATAGAACTGGTGCCACATGCTGTGCAGGTGGTGTTCCTTGACTGCACGCAGCTTATCGAAGCCGGCCTGCTTGCCCGGCAGCTTGGCGACGCTGCCCTTGGCTTCCTTTTCATCAATGCCATAACCGACTGCCGCATAGCCGACTGGGTGGCCCTCATCGTCCTTCATCTCGGACCAATCGCCACCGGTGGCAATAACCATGTCCGGGTCAGATTCAAGGACCTTTTCCGGAGTGATCGTGCCGGACTCGCCCGGAATGACTTTATCGCCGATATTCTCGCCGCCGGCCGCGTTGACCAGCTGGGAGATATTGGAATCGTTCCACGAACCGCAGCAATCGGAGACACCTGCTGCTCTCCAAACGAAGGTCTTTGGTTTATCTTTTACCTTCTCTGCGCGGTCTTCAACCAGATCCACCGTCTCTTGCCAGTCCGCGTTGAATTCCTCAGCGCGCTCCTCTTGGCCGAAGATCTCGCCGAAGATGTCCATAGTCTTAGGCGTATTCTCCAGCGGGTCGCGGCGGAAGTCGGTGACCGCATACTTCAAACCAGCCTGGTCCATCTTGTCGGTCAGGCCAGCTTCGCGGGAGGCATCGTATTGATCCAGCGAGAGCACAATGAGGTCCGGGTCTAGGCTCACGAGTTTTTCTACGGTGACATCGCCCTTGGCAAAGCCGCCGATCTCTGGAACCTCGTTTACGGACGGCAGTTCTTTTTCCAGCGCCGCGTAGTAATCCGGCACGTTCTGCTTGAGATCCGTACCGATGCCAACGACCTTGTCCAGTGGATTATCGGGGTCGAGTACACCGGTGGCAAAAATCGATCGGCCCTCCCCCAAAATCACGCGATCGGGAGCGTTATCCAGTTCCACGTCACGGCCGGTGATATCGGTGAAGGAGAACTCGGCATCGCCACTGGAGCCGCCAGTTACTTCCTCAGCTGCGCCACAGCCGACGAGTGCGGTTGCCGATGCCGCCACAACCGCCATCACCTTGAAGGGGGTATGAGCCATTTTTAGTCCTTGGTTGTTGGATGCCCTCGCAGCAGCCGCGATGGGCCTTACATAGGACATCCTAACCTGACTAAGTAAGGTAACCCAAACCTAAACGGGTTCGCCGTTGATCGTGTAGTCTTCCGGCTCTCCCTTGGGCACCTCAGTTCCGTCCGCCATGGTGCGGTTTTCCAACTCTCCATCCGGATCCACAATCGCAATATCGAAGCCGGACTCGCGAATTCGGCGCAGCCCCTCTTTCAGCATGCGCCGGCCCATGCGGTTCGTACCGGTGATATGCGATAGCTCGAGCACCACCGTGCCTTCGCCAAAATCCGACTCCATCAGCTCGTACAAGATGGTCTCGGCCGCGTTGAAGTTAATCAGGCCCTGCAGATAGATGACGGTCAGCTCGGCATCCTGCTCCACCTTGCGCACTGGGTTCACGCCATAGCGCTCATCCGTAGACATTAGGTGCAGGCCCATATCCTTCGACAACAACTTAAACGCATCCACCCCGCGCACCGAGTTGCCCTCCTTGTTCAGCCGCGGCGAGAACGTCGCCACACCCAGCTGGCCAGGCAGAGTACCCAAGAGGCCACCTGAAACACCCGACTTCGCCGGGATTCCCACCTCGGCCATCCACCGGCCGGCGCCGTCATACATGCCGGCCGAGCTCATCACTGACAGCGTCAGTCGGCACACGTCCGCATCCAAAATCTTGTCTCCCGTTACCGGCTGCACCCCACCATTGGCCAGAGTTGCCGACATCACGGCCAAGTCCCGCACCGTCACCACAATCGAACACTGCTCGATATACGTCGAGACCGCATCGTGTGCCTCGTCCTGGATGATGTCGTAATTGCGCAGCATGTGCGCTAGCGAAAGGTTGCGTTCGCTGACATCGAGCTCGGAGGAGCGCATGGCGTCGTCGATAAGCAAGTCGCGGCCTGCCAACCGGGAGAAATAGGTGCGCAGCCGCTCCACGCGCGCGGCCGGCTCCGAATCCACGCCATTAATCAACTGCGTGACCGCAATCGCGCCCGCATTGATCATGGGGTTGACCGGCCGGTGGTCATCGCGGTTGAGCGAAAGCTCATTGAAAGCCTCCCCCGAAGGCTCCATGCCCACTATCTCGCGCACCGCGGAAAGGCCGAGCTCCTGCAGCGCCAGTGCGTAAACAAACGGTTTAGACAGGGATTGCAGGGTAAATTCCACCTCATCATCGCCCGCGGAATATACGTGGCCGGTGGTGGTGCACATCGCGGCGCCGAGGTACTCGGGCTCCGCCTTAGCCAACTCCGGAATATAATCCGCCACGGTGCCGTCGCGATTATCGCGCACCTTATTGAGGATTTCCTGCAAATAAAAAGGGATTGGTGTCTTCATCCCAACCCAGCCTACGAAAAAAGTCCCCGCGGTGTGCGGGGACTTCCTTAATTAGTAATTAGTGGCGCTCGGACAGCAGGCGCTGCAGCTCCTTCAAGTCGCTCTTGCGGCGGCGAGAACGGAAGATCGAGAAAGCAATTAGTCCAACCACAGCGGCGCCGACGCCGCCAAGGGCCATCTGCACGTTGCGGTCCTGCAGCTTATCGGTAGCCGCGGTCTTGGCCTCGTTGGCAAAGTTCTGCGGCTTGCTGCGCTGCGCAAGCTCGTCCAGGGTGCCGGCCAGCTGGCGGCGAGTGCGCTCGATATCGCGTTGAATGTCTTCAATATTGCGTGCCACGAAGTTCTCCTCTTAACTTAGGTTCGCTCTTAACGGGATCATTCTACCCCGCCGGTGCAAAAGCGTGCAGCCCGGCCGGTAAGTATGGTGGGAACCATGACTGAAAACCGATTGAACGTTGGAGATACCGCCCCTGCCTTTGCGCTCGCCGACGACGCCGGAAACACCGTTTCCCTCGCCGATTACGCAGGCCAACGCGTACTCGTCTATTTCTACCCCCGCGCCAATACCCCGGGCTGCACCAAGGAGGCCTGCGATTTCCGTGATTCCTTGGAGCAGCTCAATGATCTCAATATTGCCGTCGTAGGCATCTCTCCCGATAAGCCAGAGGCGCTGGCAAAATTCCGCGCGGACCATGAGCTGAACTTCCCGCTCCTGTCGGATCCGGATAAGTCCGTTATGACCGCCTACGGTGCCTTTGGCGAGAAGAAGAATTACGGCAAGGTCGTCCAGGGCGTCATCCGCTCCACCTTCTTGGTCGAGCCGGACGGCACCATCGGCCAGACGCACTACAATGTCAAGGCCACCGGCCACGTCGCCCGCGTGATGAAGGGCCTAAGCTAGCGCGGCGTCGTCCAGCGCAGTGACGAACGCATTGACCGGGCCGGTCTCCTTATCCACAGCCTGGCCGTACGGTGCAATTGCGCAACTGCGCGCGATCCGGGGGCCTTTCTAGCACGGTGGTAGCGATCTAAAGCGCGCTCGTTTCGCGCCTTTGTGCCACTTCCGCCCACCGCAGGCAGTTGACACTTAAACAAGCTATCCACAGCTGCGGCCGTCTACGACTCAGCTCTACTGCCAGTCCTGTTTAGAGTTGCGGCCATGAGCGCACTGAAGGCTTATGCCTCCCACATAGCCTCGGCGATGGATATCCTCGCCGAGGCCCGCGGCATGTCTGAGCGCGCCCTCATCGAGCTGGGCCTACCCGATGTAGAAGCCCGCGACGTCCGCGCGCTTGCCGCGGTTTATTTCGGCCCAACGCGCTTCAGCCGGAAGCAACGCCACGCCACCACGGCCGCTCGCCACCATGACCTCATAACGCTCAAGCTGATTGAAAAATATGTCTCCCGCGTGCGCACACAGCGCGATGCGTGGAACTTGCGGGTAGAGCTGTGCCGCCTGCGAGGCCCCGCCTCTGAAATCGCCCGCCGCGCCAAGCAACGCCTCCGCGACCTCCGCCCGCGCCGCTCGCCGCCCCGCGAAGGGGTGCAGCTCCTTCGCCGCCCGAATGGCCCCTGGACCATGCGGATTACCGCCCCCTCTGCCTTCCTCGCGGAGTTTGACGCCGCGCTCGACCCCGCGCGCCCACTCGATTCCCTGCGCGATCTCCTTCGCGGCTCGGGCGCCCCTTCCGCGCGCACCACAACCAACGTCATCATCCCGCTCAACGCGCTGGACCGCATCTTGGACGGCGACGGTGAAGAAGTCACCCTGCGGCTGACTAATGGCGCCACCATTACCGGTGCCGAGTTGGTCGAGCGTACTTTCACCGAGCACGGACTAGCCACCCTTATCCATCCCGTTAAAGGCCCCGTCAACCTGTATCGCACCTCGCGCTACGCCACCGAGAAACAGCGGCAGATGGCCGCGGCCGAAAACCCTACCTGCCCGTGGCCGCCGTGCAACCACCCGGCGGACAAGGCCCAGATCCATCACCTGAAGGCTTGGAAGCACGGAGGACTGACCAATATGGACAACCTCACCGTGTGCTGCCCGTATCACAACGGGGTCAACCAAGATGATCCGAATGCCCCGCCGCTGCGTGGACGCCTTGCCCGAGTCAATGGCAAGGTTCGTTGGGTCCGCTAGCGCTGCCTCTGCGAGGTAGCGCTACTCGGCGTGCTCGACAAAGTCCGCGTAGACTTCCGCGGCTACCCGCGCGAATTCGGCCGGTGCCATGCGCGCCATGCCCTCCGGCAGGCTGCCCCACAACGTACAGCCTGTCACCTCCGGCATCTCCTCCAGGTTCAGGCGCGTAGCCAAGTCCGGATCGGCCGGCAGCGAGCCGCCAACTAGCCCGAGCACCTCAATTCCACGGCGTTGTGCCTCGCGCACGGTCAGCTCGGCCGCGTTGAGGCTTCCTAGGTTAAGGGAGGTGACGATGAGGAGCTTATCGGCGACGTCGGCAAGCGTATAGGCGTCCGTTAAACGCACGAGGAGCCCGCCGGCGCCTTCCACGAGCACCACACGGCCGGGTGCGTCAAGGGCGGCAATCCATTCTTTAAGTTCCTGCAGGCTGGGTTGGCCCATGCCGGCCCGGCGCGCAGAAAGATTCGGCGCCAGTGGCTCCGGAAAGCGCACCATCTCTGCTACCTCCACCCCCGCCAGCTTGCCGACGGTCGCCGCATCCCCCTTCCCCTCCGGCTCTCCCGTCTGCAGCGGTTTGGCGTAGATGACCTCGCGGCCGCGTTGCTTGAACGCGCTGGCGAGCGCGGCCGTGGCCACAGTCTTACCGACGTCAGTATTCGTCCCCGTCACGTAAATTATCACTGTCGTCCTCCTGCCACCGCAGCGCGCACGCCGCGGCACATTTGCGCTATTTCATCTGCGGTGCTGATAAACGGCGGCATGATATAAATCAACCGGCCGAACGGACGTAACCACACACCTTGGGCTACGGCTGCGGCCGTCGCTGCGGACATATTTACATCGCATTCCATTTCCACCACACCTATGGCGCCAAGTACGCGCACGTCGGCTACCCCAGGTTCCTCGGACAGGCCCTCAAACCCTCGTTGCAGCTGCTTTTCGATGCCGGCTACCTGCTCGCGCCAATTGCCCTCCAAAATGAGCGCAGTTGCCTCGGCCGAAACGGCACAAGCGAGTGGATTAGCCATAAATGTTGGTCCGTGCATCAGCGCGCGCGGACTCATCCCCTCGGCCACCTTCGCGGTGGCGAGCGTGGCAGCCATGGTCATAAAACCGCCGGTCATCGCCTTGCCAACGCACATGATATCTGGCACAACGCCAGCGGCTTGGGTGGCAAAGAGTTCACCTGTGCGGCCGAACCCGGTGGCGATTTCGTCCGCGATGAGCACGATACCGTGGCGGTCGCAGATTTCTCGGGCCCCGCGGACCAGCTCGTGGTCGTGAAAGCGCATGCCACCCGCGCCTTGGACTACAGGTTCAATAATTAGCCCCGCAACTTCTTCCGTGATGCACGCTTCCAGCTCGCGCAGATAATTCGCGCGCTCGGCCGGGCTAGCCCCGCGAGTAGGCGGCGCCGGGGCAAAAATCTGCTGCGCTAAGGTACCGATCCACATCGAGTGCATGCCGCCTTCGGGATCGCACACGCTCATCGCCGCGAAGGTATCGCCGTGATACCCCGATCTCCACGTCAGCATCTTGGTGCGCTCTGGGTGCCCTGCGCCACGGGCATACTGCAGTGCCATTTTGATGGCTACTTCTACCGATACAGATCCGGAATCGGAATAAAAGACCTGCTCAAAATCACCACGCGTTAATTCCATGAGGTTACGAGTAAGCCGCGCAGCCGGTTCGTGGGTGAGTCCGCCGAACATGACGTGGCTCATCCTCTCGATTTGTTCGTTCGCTGCCGCCTTGAGCCGCGGGTGGCCGTGGCCGTGGGCGGCGGCCCACCAGGAAGACATGGCGTCGATAAGCGTGGTGCCATCCGCGAGTGTTAAATAAACGCCGGCGGCCGAGTCCACCACAAGCGTGGGCTCGCCTGGCTCGGCGTAGGGGTGCCAAATGTGGCGTGCGTCGAGAGTGGCAATGTCCTCCGCTGAAATATCCATGATTTTAGGTTTATCACAGACTTTCGGTCGTTATAGTGCTTTTATGACAATTATTAAACATCGTTCAATTCGGCGTTTACCGGTGGCTTTGCCGGCTATCGCCGGAATTGAAATGTGGGAGCGCTTTAGCTTCTACGGCATGCAGGCCATCCTCGCCTACTACCTCTATTCCACCTCCGGCGGACTCGGCATGGACCAAGCGCAAGCCACAGCGCTCGTCGGCGCGTACGGCAGTCTGCTCTACCTGTGCACGTTCGTGGGCGGGTGGGTCAGCGACCGGCTCCTAGGTGCCGAACGCACGTTGCTTGCCGGCGCGAGTCTGCTCATGTGCGGGCACCTTTCGCTGTCCTTGGTGCCTGGTATGGCGGGCCTCGTGGCCGGACTGTTGCCGCTTGCGCTGGGTTCAGGGCTGCTTAAAACGGCGGCAATTACCATTCTGGGCGAGGCTTTTCCACCCACGGCCGGCGCACGGGATGGAGCTTTTCAAATCTTTTACCTGGGAATAAATATCGGTGCCTTACTCGGACCGATGCTCACGGGCTGGCTGGCACAAAAGCACGGCTACCATGCCGGTTTCCTCGCAGCCGCAGGCCTCATGTGCTGCGGGTGTGTCTTCTACGGGTTATTGCGCCAGCGGGTAGTCACGGAGTTCGACACCCGGCCTCCCAACCCTACTGCCGCGCCAGGCAAGGCCGCGGCGGTAGCTGTGGTGGCTGTAGTGGGCAGCGTCGCGGTCGCGGTGACGGTTCCACCAGACAAGCTGGCTATGCTTTTGCTCTTTGCGACGTTCGCGGCCGCCCTCACCCTCTTCGCCAGCATGCTGCGATCCCCGCGGGTCAGCGTGCCGGAGCGGAAGCAGGTTCTGGCGTATATCCCGCTCTTTTTCTGCTCGACGGCCTACTGGACTCTCCAGCCGCAGATTTACGGGGTGCTAGCCGTGTACTCGGATCAACGTGTAGACCGCATGGTCGGCGGGTTTGAGATTCCGGCGGCATGGACGCAATCACTCAATCCACTGTTCATCCTGGTTTTGTCCCTACCGCTGGCGGCGAGCATGTCTCGGTGGGCATGCTCGCGGCGTGTGCTGATGGCCGTAGGCATCATGGTGGCAGGTTCCGGAATGTTTGTGCTGTTGCCGTTCGTCGGGGGCGGAGAAAATTCAACGCCATTTGTGGTGTTGGCCATGACCATCTTGTTGATGTCGCTCGGCGAGCTATTCATCGGGCCGGTGGGCATGGCGGCATCGGCCGCGCACGCGCCGCGAGCGTACGCGACGCGCTTTTCCGCGCTGTATTTTCTCACCATGGCCATTGGAACCTCGCTAGCGGGAACGCTGTCGACGCTGTATGACCCTTCCTCGGCGGGTGCGGAGCGGACCTACCTACTTGTTGTCGGAATTGTCCCCGTCGCGCTGGGGCTCATGCTCTTGGTCGGAAGAAAGGACGTCGTGAACGAGGCTTCGGGCAGCGTTTAAGGCATCGACTTGTGAGGCAGCCCTGGTCTCGGCGGGGAAAATCTGGCACTCGTGGTCGGGTACAACTTCTGCGCGGCGGGTAATACCGCGCTGGGCGGTATAGGCGTCAAAGAGGTTATCGATGCTCAGGGCTAGTCCTCGTTTTTGAGTTGGTCGCGCAGCTGCTGGAAGTACTCGCGAGCAGCCTGGGGCTGCGCGGTGGGGTGCTGACCCTGCTGCGACTCTTGCTCACCGCGATTTTGCTCGGAGCGCTCCTGCTCAGCACGCTGGGAGGCAGCGATGGCTTCGCGCTTGGCACGCTCTGCCTGATGCTTGGACTCGCGCTCGATTTCCTCGGCGCGGGATGGCTTGTGCGGCTGCGGGCGGCGGTGCTGAGGCGCCCCCTCGGCGGAGTCGAGGGCGCGGTTGGCCATGAGCACGTCGCGCATGCCGCTAAAGAGCTCACCCATGCCCTGCGGGTTGGAGGGCATGTACAGCACAGAGGCCTGGCCGTTGTGGGAGACATCGACCATCGCGTCGAGGTATTGAGAGACCAGCATGAGCGCCTCGGGGGATTCTTCCACGCCGGCGTCGCGAAGCATTTCGTATTGCTGGGCAATGCCCTCGACGATTTCCTTGCGCTGGTCCGCAACGCCGCGTCCCTGCAGCTTCTTTGCTTCGGCAGCACCCTCGGCCTCTTTGACCACGCGGATCTTCTCGGCCTCTGCTTGGGCGACGGCCGCTTCACGCTCACGCTGCGCCGCGTTAATGGAGTTCATGGACTCGCGTACGCGGGAATCAGGGCGGATATCGGTAACCAGGGTGTTGACAAAGTTCCAGCCGTACTCGGCCATATTATCGCGCAGGGAAGCCGCAACATTGCGAGCAATGGTGTCCTTGGAGGAGAAGGAATCATCCAGGTCCATATTCGCCACGGAGGAGCGAACATTATCCTGCACGTAGGCCACAATCTGCTGTTCGTGGTTGGAGAGCATGTAATATGCCTCGCGCTCTCGGCCTTCAACTACCTCGTATTGCACGGCCACAGGGATCTGGACGAAGACATTGTCCTTGGTCTTGGTCTCCACCATCACATCCAGCTGGCGCACCTGCAGCGAAATTTTATCGCGTACGCGGTCTACCCACGGCATCTTGAAGTGCAGGCCAGCATGCGCCACCTTTTGGAATTTACCCAAGCGCTCCAAGATGGCAGCTTCGCGAGTGCGAACGATGAAATAGCCATCAAAGAGGGTTCCCAAGATAAGCAACAGGATGAGGACTATAACTATGGTGGCGATCAAAATATCTCCCTAAATGTCGTGACAATCACCAATATTTTCGCATAGGAAATAGCGAAACGCTAGTGATCGTCGATAAGCGCAAAAAGCCTGCCCAGGATGGTCGCACCGTCTTCGCGAATGCCGTTGTGCTGGAACTCGTTGCTAATCCACGGCCGCAGGTCCCCCAGGTGGGCGGCGGTAGCCAAGGATTCTTCGAGCGGAACGAAAATATCATCGACATATATGGCCGCGGCCGTGGTCGGCACCTCACCGAGCGCATAGGGCGGGGAGAATTCGTGGCGGGCGAGGCCGTGGGCGGCGTCGGCAAACGCGTGCAGAGCAGGGTCCTCGTCGAACTGCCAGGGAAAGATATGCTCGCCAGTCAACCACGTGCCGGACTCCGCAAACTCCGGGAATTCCTCGCGCACACGATGCGCCGCCCAATGAGTAACGGCCTGCCCACCGGCGCCGCCATAGATTGACTCATGGATAGCGGCATACAGCGGGCCGTCTGCAAAGCTCACGCGCTGGCCGACGTCCACCAAGAAATCGCCGCGCAGCCGCTTCTCCCCTGCCACGGTGCGGAAAGGCTCTTCCAGCAGATAAGCCAGCGAATCAAAACCGGTGCCGCGGCCGAGCTCAATACCGATGGTGCGAAACCGCAGCGAGGACAGACGCTCTCCGGTGGGAAGGCACTCATCCGAATTGTCCAAGTGGGAGATGATCTCCTCGATACGGTCCTGGGCCCACGGGAATTCGCGGTAGAAACGCTGCTGGCGGGCCTTGAGCTTGCTAAAAGTGGCGCGGTATAGATCGTCTGCACCCTTCAGCGTGGGGATGCCACCGGTGAAAAATGCATGCTCGACGTGTTCGGGGGCCTGGGACAGGTAGGCGGTAATGCAAAAGCCGCCGAAGGATTGGCCGAATAGCGACCACTTCTCCATGCCGAGGTGCTCGCGCAGGCGCTCGGCGTCGCGAACGATATTATCTTGGCGCAGCAACGACAAGTGCGCTGCGGTGCGCTCCGCGGCCGGGCTTAGTGCATCGATGCGGTGCGATCGGCCGGTGCCGCGCTGGTCCATGAGGATCACGCGGTACCGCTCCAGTGCCTTGCCAATAAGCCCCGTGGGCGCCAGCGGCCGGGGTGCTGGGAAACCAGGCCCGCCCTGGAGGTAAAGCAACGCGGGCAGGCCCTCTCCGCCGGGCGGGATAATTTCGCGGGCATAAAGCCCAAAAGTCCCGTGGGCATTGGAATAATCCCACGGGACTTCAAGGTGGTGCTCTTTAATTGTGTGGCCAAAGCGGCGGTAGTCGGTCAAGCCCTCCCAGGCTAGTAGACTTCCAAGCCCTTCGAGCGGAAGACGTCGCGGATTTTCTCCACGTCCTCCGGCTTTGGCGGCTTCGTGTCTGCCAACTGGTAGGTCATATCTAGACCTTCCCACTTGTCCTTGCCCATATTGTGGAAGGGCAAGACCTCGACGCGTTCGACATTAGATTTCCATCGAGCCACGATATTGGCCACATTTTCCACGTTCTCTGGCGAGTCCGTGAGGTCAGGCACCACTACGAAGCGGATCCATACCGGCTTACCTATCTTGTTCAACCTGTCGCCGAAATCCAGTGTTGGCTGGAGCTGGCGTTGGGTGACCTTGCGGTAAGTCTCCTCGTCGCCCGACTTGACGTCGAGAAGCACGAGGTCGATATTGTCCAGGTCTTCGTCCCGCAAGCGCGAGCCCAAGTACCCAGCCGTATCGATGGTGGTGTGAATACCCGCATCGTGGACTTCCTTAAGCACGCGGCGCGTGAAGGAAATCTGGAAGAGGGGTTCGCCACCGGAGATGGTCAGACCGCCACCGGAAGCTTGGAAGATGGGCTTATAGCGCTTGATGCGCTTGACCACATCCTCGACCCGCTCTAGTGTGCCGGTCTTCATCTCCCAGGTGTCTGGATTATGGCAGTACTGGCAGCGCAGTGGGCATCCGGACATGAACATCGTCATGCGGGTTCCCGGGCCATCGACGGCGGTCACGAGCTCCCAAGAGTGCACGAGGGCGATATCGCCGGTACGGCGCGCCTCCATGAGCTCCGGGCGGGTAATGTCATCGAGTTGTGCATTATCTCCCAGGCCCGCAGCTACGCCGCGGACACGCTCTCCTTCTTCCGGAGAGAGGGTGACAACACCAGTAACGCCATCAGCCATGATTAAGAACCCTGGTGGAAGGTGCGGGAGATAACGTCGAGCTGCTGCTCCTTGGTCAGCTTGACAAAGTTAACAGCGTAGCCAGAGACGCGAACGGTGAGGTTCGGGTACTTCTCTGGGTGCTCAACGGCGTCCTCAAGGGTGGACTTGTCCAGCACGTTGATGTTTGCGTGGTACAGACCAGAGTTCATCTGGTGTGCATCGCGGTTTGCCTTCATTGCTGACATACGGTCTTCGAAAGTTGGGGTTGCCATGATTTTCTCCTTTTCGGGGATGGTTTCGGGTGGTGGTTTTTACTTCTCCATGATGAAGCCGGCATCCAGAACGCCCACCAGGTTAGTGATGCGCTCTTCTGGGGTGCGGCCCAATCCGGAAGGAGTAATGGTGTTGGTCAGCGAGATGCCGTCCAAGGCGTCCTTGTAATCCAGCTTGCCGACGGACAGCATGGAAGCAACCATGCCGTGGCTGTCGGCACCGTTTTCAGGGTTAGCGCCTGGGGAGAACGGCGTGCCGGCCTTGTGGCCCGACGGGAAGGCGCCTGTTGCCTTGCCGTAGACCACGTTCGAGGTAATGGTCAGCACGGACTGGGTTGGGATGGCATTGCGGTACATCGGGATGGCCTTAATCTTTTCCATCACGGTGTGGACAATGGTTGCGGCGATGTCATCGGCGCGGTCATCGTCGTTGCCATAGAACGGGAACTCGCCCTCGGTGACGTAGTCCGTAATCAGGCCGGTCTCGTCACGGACCGGGGTGACCTTGGCGTACTTGATAGCAGCCAGGGAGTCGGCGACGATGGACAGGCCGGCGATGCCGCAGCCCATGGAGCGTACGATATTGGAATCGTGCAGCGCCATCTCGACTGCCTCGTAGGCGTACTTGTCGTGAGAGTAGTGGATGATGTTGAGGGCCTCAACGTAGGTGCCAACAACCCAGTCCAGCATCTCTTCGTACTTCTGCCAAACTTCATCGAAGTCCAGCGGGCCATCGCCCTTGATGGGCTCGTAGCCTTCTACGACCTGCTTACCGGATACCTCATCGCGGCCACCGTTGATGGCGTAAAGCAGAGCCTTAGCGGCGTTCACACGAGCACCGAAGAACTGCATCTGCTTGCCCACTTCCATCGGGGAAACACAGCAGGCAATTGCGGCGTCGTCGCCCCACTGCTCACGAATCTGGCGGTCAGACTCGTACTGGATGGAGGAGGTCTCAATCGAGATGTGGGCACAGAATTCCTTGTAGCCCTCTGGCAGCTTTGGATCCCAGAAGATGGTGATATTTGGCTCTGGTGATGGGCCAAGGTTAACCAGAGTCTGCAGCAGACGGAAGGAGGTCTTGGTGACCATGTGGCGGCCGTCGTTGCCGAAGCCAGCGTCAGACCAGGTTGCCCAGTACGGGTCGCCGGAGAAGATCTGGTCATAATCGATGGTGCGCAGGAAGCGGACGATGCGCAGCTTGAGAACCAGGGAGTCGATGATTTCCTGGGCGTCTTCCTCGGTGATGATGCCAGCGGCGAGGTCGCGCTCGAAGTAGCAATCGAAGAAGGCGGACAGGCGGCCGATGGACATTGCGGCGCCATCCTGGGACTTAATGGATGCCAGGTAGCCGAAGTAGGTCCACTGTACTGCCTCATGAGCGGTCTTAGCCGGCTTGGAGATGTCGAAGCCGTAGGACTCAGCCATCTTCTTGAGCTTCTTCAGGGCCTTGATCTGCTCGGAGTGCTCCTCGCGGAAGCGTGCCCAGTGCTCAGAGAAGCCAGCGTCTGCGACAGAATCGCGGGAAGCCTGCTTTTCCTCGATCAGGTAGTCCACACCGTAGAGAGCCACGCGGCGGTAGTCACCGATAATGCGGCCACGGCCGTATGCATCCGGCAGACCGGTGATGATGTGTGATGAACGAGCAGCACGGATGCGCGGGGTGTAGATATCGAAGACCGCATCGTTGTGGGTCTTGCGGTAACGGGTGAAGATCTTCTCCACCTCAGGGTCGACTTCCTTGCCTGCTTCGCCGATGGCCTGCTTGACCATGCGCCAGCCACCGAACGGCATCATGGCGCGCTTCAGCGGGGTATCGGTCTGCAGACCGACGATAACGTCGTCGTCCTCTGAGATATAGCCGGCCGGGAAAGCGTCAATGTCGGTCGGGGTGTGGGTGTCAACATCGTAGACGCGCTTTTCGCGCTCGACGGACAGGTAGTTCTTCTCCAGGGTCTCCCAGACGCGCTTGGTCTTTTCGGTCGGGCCCGCCAGGAAGCTGGAATCGCCGTCGTACGGCGTGTAGTTACGCTGAATGAAGTCGCGGACGTTGATGCCCTCGGTCCATGGACCGGACTCAAATCCCTTCCACGCTTCAAACTGTTGAGGCTGCGTTGCGGTAGTCATAATTCCCTTCTTTCGGGCGAATTTCTATCAGGGGTAAATGCCGCTTTTTCGAGCCACAGCACCAAGCCCCTCTGGCCTCAATTGTTGACTACATCAGCGGTAATAACAAGTTCAGCAGACGTTGGAAAGGCTAAATATAAACCGGTCGTGTTGTTTCGCTGGTTAGTGATTTCATGCAGAACGCACGTACGTCTTAGATCGGGGGTGAACTAGCCCCGAACGTGTTCCTCATCACCCCGATTTTTTGGCCGCTACCTGCACGAACCTCTACTGTTAAACCCGTTCAGCTTCGCTTCCGCACAAAGGAGGACTTCGTGGCTTCCCAGCCCAAGCATCCAGTAGATACCGTCCCACCCGCCCCCAAATTAGCTGCCTTAGGCGTGCAGCACGTATTGGCCTTTTATGCCGGGGCGGTTATCGTTCCGCTGCTCATCGCCGGCTCGCTTAACCTGGATGCGGAAACCACCATCCACCTCATCAATGCGGACCTTTTGACCTGTGGCATAGCAACGATCATTCAGTCTATGGGCGTCGGCAAGCGCATTGGCGTGCGCCTGCCCATCGTGCAGGGCGTAACCACTACGGCCGTCTCCCCGATTATTGCCATTGGCCTGGGCGCAACCGACGGCGAAGGCGGGGTGGCCTCGCTGCCGACCATTTATGGCGCCATCATCGTCGCCGGCCTGTTTACTTTCTTCGCGGCGCCGGTCTTTGGCAAAGTGCTGCGTTTCTTCCCGCCGGTGGTCACCGGTTCGGTCCTGCTGGTGATGGGCACTTCACTATTGGGGGTTTCGGCCAATGACTTTGTCAATTACGCCGAGGGAGTTCCAGCCACCCGTGACCTGCTCTACGGTTTTGGCACGCTCGCGGTCATCGTTTTGGTGCAGCGTTTTTCCTCTGGCTTCCTAGGCACCCTGGCCGTGCTCATCGGCCTAGTCTTGGGTACGGGCGTGGCGCTCGTGCTAGGCGACGCCTCCTTTAGCGAAGTCTCCTCCGCCCCCGCTCTCGGTATCACCACCCCGTTCTACTTCGGCATGCCAAAGTTCGACGTGGTGGCTATTTTCTCGCTCATCATTGTCATGATCATCACCATGGTGGAGACCACTGGCGATGTCTTTGCCACCGGCGAGATTGTCAAAAAGCGCATCCGTCGCGATGATGTCGTGCGCGCCATCCGCGCCGATGGCCTGTCCACCCTGGTGGGCGGCGTAATGAATTCCTTCCCGTATACCTGCTTTGCACAAAACGTCGGTCTGGTCCGCCTGACCAGCGTGAAATCGCGCTGGGTGGCCGTGGCTGCCGCCGGATTCATGATGGTATTGGGCATTTTACCCAAGGCCGGTGCGGTCGTGGCCGCCATCCCGTCCCCTGTGCTTGGCGGCGCCTCCCTGGCGCTTTTCGCCAACGTAGCGTGGGTGGGCCTACAGACCATCGCCAAGGCCGATCTTTCCGATGGCCGCAATTCCGTCATCGTCACTTCCGCGCTCGGCTTGGCCATGCTGGTGACCTTCAAGCCGGATATCGCCACGGCCTTCCCGGAGTGGGCGCAAACCTTCGTCTCCTCCGGCATGTCCATCGGCGCCATTACCGCCATCGTGCTTAACCTGCTGTTCTTCCACACCGGGGGAAAGCAGGGCACGCAGGTGTCTCGGGCCGTCGGCAAGAGCGTAAGCCTACAGCAGCTCAACAATGCCTCCCGCGAGGAATTCGTCTCCGCGCTGCGCCCGCTGTTCAATAACGAGACGTGGCCGCTCGAACTGGCGTGGGAGTCGCGGCCTTTCAGCGATGTCAATGAGCTGCGCGCCGCCATTCAGGTAGCCGTGCTGACCGCGGATGATTCCCGCCGTGCTGCCCTCATCCACGATTACCCTGCCATGGATGAGCTGCTGCTTGCCGACGCCGACGAAGCCGCCACCATCTCCGCCGACCGCGGCTCCTTGGGGCTAACCGACTTGGATGATGTGCAGACCGAGCGCATTACCGAGCTTTCCGCCGCCTACCGCGAGCGCTTCGATATGCCCTTTGTGGCTTATCTGGATACCAATGACACCGTTGACCGCGTCATTGATGCCGGTGTGCGCCGCTTGGCCAACTCCCCGGAGCAGGAGTACCGCACCGCAATGGGTGAGATCGTAGAGATTGCCAACGACCGCTTCGATATCTTGCTAGCCGATGCCAACCCGGTCCGCTCTTCCTGGGACCGCAAGTTCACCGAGGTGGACTAGCTAACGGAAGGAAAAATCTACCTCAGCCTCCGGGTCCACGCCGGAAATAATGCCGGTGTAGAACTGCTTGGCCTGGCTTTGGAGGACATCGCGATTATCCGCGATGTCCTTTTTCTTTTTATCCTCATCCAGAATCTTGGTGATGGTTTCCGCTTTATCGATATCCGGGGTAATCCAGCTCAGCGCGCCATTATCTTCCACCGCGGTTTCGAAGTTCTCATCCGAGTGGCCAATGAAAATGAACTCTGGGATCTGCACGCGGAAGTGGTGCGGGGATTCCTCTTCTACGTGCACCTGGGATCCTTCAATGCCGAGCTTCGCGCGGTAGGAATACTTGATGTATTGGGTACGCTCACTGCCTGGGACCTGCCAATTCCACAGCGTGCTGGTGGCGGACTCCTCCGATAATCCCTCAATCCCCAAGGAGACGAGCACCACTTGTTCCTCGCGCTCCACGGCCTTGATGACCTTGGTATTGCTCGATTCGGTCTCCACGTCCACCGGTTCCCGGACTTGCCACACCACCACCGCAGCTACCGCCAGGGCGGCGATGAGAATGACAGCGATAAGGGTGGAAAACAGCTTTTTCATAATGCCCATCTTAGGGTGAAATGCGGACGATGATATGCGAAAACGCCGCCGACCACGAGGGTCGACGGCGCCTATGGTGCGCCCGGTGAGACTTGAACTCACACGTCATAAGACACTAGAACCTAAATCTAGCGCGTCTGCCAATTCCGCCACGGGCGCGGGGGACTTGACATAGTGTACACGGTGGGCGGGTAATCCAGAAACCAGGGGTGTTCTGTTTTCCGGCCGCTGGTGGGTAGGGTGGAACGCGTGAGCACTCAAGAGGAACAGAAAAACAAGCGCGTGCAGGTGCGATGGTGGCACATCCTCCTCATCGCGTTTTTCGTCGTGCTCTTCCTATTCCTGGCCTATTGGCAGTGGACCCGCTTCCGCTCCGGCTCGGGCACCTTCCAAAACCTGGGCTATGCCTTCCAGTGGCCACTGTTTGCCGTGTTCGTGGTTTATGCCTATCGCACCACGCTGCGCTATGAAAACGAGCGCCTCGCGGCCGAGGAAGAAGTCCGCGACATGGATGACACAGACAAAACCGCCCCGGCCGACGCTCCCACACAGCCGCAGGCAGAAACCAAAATTGATGAGGATTTCCTGCCCCAGCGGCCCCAGATGGATGTGGAAACGTTCAACGCCATGAATACCCCGCGCCGCCGGCGCGGCGAGAATGAAGAAAGCTGATTATGACCAATAAAGTTCACCCCGCCCGCCAAGCCCGCATCCGCGGACCCTTGAAGTTTTTCTCCATCGCGGCCACTGTGACCGGTATCTTCTTGATCATCCTGGTCATCCGCATGGTCTGCCAGTACATCATTGGCATGGATATCCCCGAGTGGGCCACCTATATCGCGATCGTGCACGGCATCGCGTACATGACCTACCTGCTGTCCATCCTCATCCTCGGCCCGCGCGCGCTGTGGCCGGTGGGCAAGCTCTTTACCACCGCCCTTGCCGGCGTGGTGCCCTTCCTGTCCTTCTGGATGGAGCACAAGCGCCGCAAGGAAATCACGGAGGAGTTCCAACTCTAAGAGTTGCGAACAAGCTCCGCGATGGCGGGGACAAGTTGACTAAGAGCGCGGCCACGATGCGAGACCGCGTTCTTTTCTTCTGGGGACATCTCTGCAGCCGATCGGGACTCGCCTTCCGGCTGGAAGAGCGGGTCATAGCCGAAGCCGTTTTCCCCGCGCGGCTCGCGCAAGAAGCGGCCTTCCCAGCGGCCCTCGGCCACGTGCTCTGCGCCTTCGGGCGTGACGAGCGCGCAGACCGAGACAAAGGCTGCGGCACGGCGCTCATCAGGGACATCGGCCATCTGCGCCAAGACTAAGTCATTATTGGCCTGGTCATTGCCGTGCTGGCCGGACCAACGGGCGGACAGCACGCCGGGCATGCCGTTGAGCTCTTCGATAGCGAGGCCCGAATCATCCGCGACGGTGGCAAAGCCAGTAGCGGCCACGCCGGCACGGGCCTTGATGAGCGCATTATCGGCAAAAGTGCGGCCATCTTCTACCGGTTCGGGATAAGGTTCCACGGCGGAAAGCGGGCGCAGCTCGACGCCCTCGATGCCGGCATCAGCCAGAATCCGCTCCAGCTCGCCGAGCTTCTTAGGGTTATTAGATGCGACGAGAATTACCACCCCAGCGCCGCCTTCTGTGCGGCGATGAGTTCGCGGCAGCCCTTCTGCGCTACGTCGAGCATCTCGTTGAGCTCCTCTCGGCCAAAGAGGCCGTGCTCGCCAGTGCCCTGAATTTCCACGAAATCGCCGGATTCCTGCATCACTACATTCAGGTCGACCTCGGCACGGGAATCCTCCTCATAAGGCAGATCAAGGCAGATTTCGCCGTCAATGATGCCTACCGAGACCGCAGCGATGGGATCAAGTAGCGGCTCGCCGGGGACGACGCCCTCCGCTTTGAGGTGCGCGATGGCGTCAGCCAGCGCAACATAGGCGCCGGTGATAGAGGCAGTGCGGGTGCCGCCATCAGCCTGGAGGACATCGCAATCGAGCTGAATGGTGTTCTCCCCTAGCTCCTCCAAGTCCACCGCGGCGCGCAGGGAGCGGCCGACGAGGCGGGAAATCTCATGGGTGCGGCCCTTGACCTTGCCCTTCATGGATTCGCGCGGCATCCGATCGTGGGTGGCGGAAGGCAGCATGGCGTACTCGGCGGTAAGCCAGCCTTCACCGGAATCGCGCTTGAAGCGCGGCACGCCATATTCCACGGATGCGGTGCACATGACGCGGGTATTGCCAAACTCCACTAGCACGGAGCCGGCAGGGTTGGTAGTGAAATTGCGGGTAATGCGGACGCTGCGCATCTGGTCCAGCGCGCGCCCATCGGCACGAGTAAATTCAGTCATGCCGTCCAGCGTATCTTAGAACTCCATGCCCGCGGCGCCGAGGATAATCTCACCGTCGAATTCGGAGCGAGCGGCCTCCAAGGTAGCTTGGGCATCGCCCCACGGTTGGATGTGGATGAGCACGAGCTTGCCCACACCCGCTTCGCGCGCCGCCCTACCTGCTTCCGCGCCCGACATGTGCATGTCCGGCGCCTTGCCCTCGGAGGTTTCGCCCCAGGCTGCCTCGCAGAGGAAAATGTCGGCGTCCCGTGCGGCGTCGACAAGCGCGGGCGTATAAGAAGAATCTCCGGAGTAAGTGATGGTCTGGCCCGTCTTAGTATGTTCCACGCGCAAGGCATAGGCCTCTACCGGGTGGGTGACCGGGAAGGGAGTGATATATACATCGTCGACAAGCTGGCGCTCGCCCGGCTCCCATGCGCTAAAGGCGAAGGTATCGGACATGTCATCGATGCCATCGACCTCATCGGAAGACAGGCGGCCCAGGTGCGTCGGCGTAGCCTCCGGCCCGAAGCACATATTTCTTGAGGCCGCGGGCGCCGTGGGATGGAAGCGGCGCCACACCATCAGAGAGGGGAAATCCAGGCAGTGATCGGCATGCAGGTGACTAAAAGCCACGTGCGCATCGCAAGGATCCTGCTGCTGTTCCAGCTGCGCTAAGGTGCCAGGGCCCATATCGAGGACGATGGACGGCGCATTATCGAAGGACAGCAAATAGCCGGAGGCGGGGTTCTGGGCGGTGGGGACGCTACCGGAGCAGCCTAAGATGGTCAGCTTCATGGGCTCAATAGTTCCATGAAATCGCCCCGCATGCGTACTCAACGTGCAAACGGGGGAGAAATTTGCACCTACTTATGCAATCCGCGGGCCGAGAAAGCGCGTGGCAAGGCGGGCAAAGGCTTCCGGGTCACCGGTCGATTCAAAGGTGTGGACCGGCTGAGTATCCGCAGGGGCCAACATATCGGTTTCCGTGAGAATCCGCATAACGTCCTTGGTGGTTTCCTCCGAAGATGTCACCAGCGAGACATTATCGCCCATAGCTAGCTGGATGATGCCGGTCAACAGCGGATAATGCGTACAGCCCAAGACCAGCGTGTCTACTCCTTGTGCTTGGAGCGGGGCCAAGTAGCCCTCAGCGACGCCGAGGATCTGGCGGCCGGCGGTAATACCGCGCTCGACAAAGGGAACAAAATCCGGGCAGGCGGTAGCAAATGCCTGCACCTTCGGGTTGAGCGCAAAAAGGTCCTGATAGGCGCCGGATTTGATGGTGCCCTCGGTGCCGATGACGCCGATTTTTCCGTTGCGCGTGGTGGACATGGCACGGCGCACCGCGGGGCGGATGACCTCCACAATGGGGATATCGTAGCGCTCGCGTGCATCATGCAAGAAGGCAGCGGTGGCCGTATTGCAGGCTATGACCAGCATCTTGCAGCCACGTTCCACCAGCCGATCCGCCACGTCCTGAGAAAAAGCGCGGACTTCTGAGATAGGCCGCGGTCCGTAGGGGCTATGGGCAGTATCGCCGGTATAGATGACAGATTCCTGCGGCAGCTGTTCCATCACTGCGCGTGCCACGGTGAGCCCGCCCACGCCGGAATCAAAGATGCCAATTGGAGAGGTTGCGGTAGGCATTAGCGCTTCACTGCCTTAACCGGATCGTCCGAGGTAATGGTCATGCCGGCTAGAATGCCGCCGATGGCGCCGAAAAGGTGGCCTTGCCAGCTCACTCCCTCGTAGACGGGCAGCACGCCCCACACCAAGCCGGAATAGGCAAAGCCGAGAACAATGCCCAAAATGGTCTGGATGAGCGATCGATTGAAGATACCGCGCACAATCAGATATGCCAGCCAGCCATAGACCAAACTGGACGCCCCGATGTGGGAGGTACCGGGGCCACCAATGAACCACGTGCCAAGGCCTGCGACCAGAGTGGTAATCAGGGTAACTTCCCACCAAGCCTTGCGGCCGGACAGGCCGATAAGGAAGCAGAAAATGGCGCCGGGCACCGAATTGGACATGAGGTGCTCAAAGTTTGCATGCAGCAGTGGGGCGGTAAAAATGCCCCAGATGCCGTTGAAGTCCAGCGGGCGAATGCCGTAATTGGATAGCTGGCCGCCAAAAAGGAACGCGTTAATAATGTGGACCGCCCACTCCACCACGAGGAAGCCAAAAGCTATAGAAAATCCGGTGGTGATGCGCCCGCTGCGAGTGTAGTTTTTGGAATCGCCACGATTGACCTGGCCCGCGGGCGCCGGCCGGTAGTTAAATGTTCCACCTGAAGTCATAATGCGCCTTATCTTAGTCCAGCAGATCGCGGTACACGCTCAAGCCCAAGCCAGGCTCGGCGGCGGTAACCGCGTTGACAATCGCTTCCTCCACGGCATCGGCGGCAGCGGCGCAAATCTGGGTCATTATCTGCGTGCTGAGTTCGGCCGGGCGCTGCGCGGTGGATAAGGCAAAGATGGTGTCACCATCTAGCGGTGAATGCGCAGGACGCACCGCGCGGGCGATGCCATCGTGGGCAGTCATGGCCAAGCGCTGGGCTTGGGCAGTGTTAATGGGGGCGTCGGTGAGCACGGCACCGATGGTGGTATTGAGCTTGGACTCCGCTGGATGTGGCAAGGCGCGGTAGGCAGCAGCATTGACCGCGGTGCTCCCTGGCGCACCGTAGAGCCGGCCGGACTGCGGATCGATGACCTCACCCACAGGGTTGGCGACCATCGCGGCGCTAACCTCGTAATTTCCTACCCGGCGCGTAGCTAGGCCGAAGCCACCCCGCAGCTTGCCGGCGGTAGCACCCACGCCGGCTCCCACCGTGCCCATGGTTTCATCATTGCCCGCCAGCGCGGCTCGGAGCGCGGCCGCGCCCTCTTCCGGCCCGGGTCGGGAAGGCCCGACCAAGAGGTCAAAAATGACGGCACCGGGAACGATGGGCACACGCGGACCGGGTTTTTCCTCGCCAAAGACCGGGAAGCCAATCCCCTGCTCTGCCAGCTCATTCATCACGCCGTCCGCGGCTGCCAAGCCAAAGGCGGAGCCGCCCGACAACACCACTGCGTGAACCCGCTCGACCGTATTATGTGGCTGCAAGAGATCCGTTTCCCGGGTGCCTGGTCCGCCACCGCGCACGTCGACGCTGCCGAGCGCGCCGCCCGGCCCGCAATAGAGCACCGTGACGCCGGTATCGGTGCCGCTAAAATGCCCGATGCTAATGCCGCCCAGCATTAATCCATCAGCACCTGAAGTAGCGAATCCTGGCAAAAGGCAAGCCATTCCACCAGGCTATCGCGGTCCAACATCAGGTTGTCATCAGAAACATCGCCCGCCGCAACGTAGAGGCGCAGATCGTTTAGGCCGGCAACGAAGGCGTGGGCCTCCTGCTCATTAATGCTGACCTCTACCCCACCGGTGGGGCCGAGAGCCGTGCCGATCACCTGGAGGTTTTCCAATTTGGCGCGCGCAATGTCATTTTCGTGCAGCGAACGCAGCAAAGAAGCATCGCCTTCGTATTCCTCATCGCCGGGCATTTCAAAGTCTGGAAAGAGGCGGGCCAGTGAAGGATCTTCTGGGGCTTCCGTATGCCCAGTAGGCATATCCAGCATCTCTGCTAGCTCATCCTTAGGTGCAGACTGCGCACGCTCGATGATCGCCTCAGAGACGGTAGCGGTGAGATCTCCCAAAACCTCGCGCTCCATCGGCTCGAAGACAGCCGTAATTTTTGGCGCGCGCATAAGGGACTTCTTTTTCTTCCACGGTTGCATCTAGTTAACCTGCCTGCTGCATCGTCGCCCACAGACCAGCGATCTGGAGCTTTTTCACGTCCGCTTCAATCTTGTCTCGCTCGCCGCTGGAGACGGCGGCCTTGCCCTCAGTATGGACCTGCATCATGAGTTCATTGGCCCGCTTCTTGTCGTATCCCAAAACCGTTTGGAATACATAGGACACGTAGCTCATGAGGTTGACTGGGTCATCCCACACGATGCACATCCACGGGAGGTTCTCGCTCGTGGCCACATCTACGTCGATTTCTTCGTCCAATTCGGGCGTAGCCATAGGAGAGCTCATGCGGACTACGGGAAATTGCGCCTTCATGCTTTCTAGCCTAACCACTTTTGGGGATTTATTGTGGGCCAGCCCGATCTGGCTGCGGACAATCTAGGTCCAAAGAATCTAAACCTCTGAAAAACACCTAGTCAGTGGGTATTATCACTCACGTGAATGACAAAGCTATTCCTAATGATCGCTCCACCGCTTTACTGACGGATAAATACGAGCTCACTATGCTCCAGGCCGCGCTGCGAGACGGCTCGGCAAACCGCCAGGTCACCTGCGAGGTATTCGGCCGCCGTCTGCCCAATGAGCGCCGCTACGGCGTGGTTGCCGGCACCGAGCGGGTCCTGCGGGCGGTGGAGGATTTCCGCTTTTCAGCCAATCAATTGGCAGAGATGGACTTCCTGGATGAGAAAACCAAGGAATACCTGCGTCACTACCGCTTTTCTGGGCAGATTGACGGCTACCGCGAGGGTGAACTCTATTTCCCCAACTCCCCCATCTTGACGGTGCGCGGCACCTTTGGAGAGTGCCTCATTTTGGAGACCGTTATTTTGTCCATCATGAATGCCGATTCCGCGGTGGCCTCGGCCGCCTCCCGCATGGTCACGGCGGCCGATGGCCGCCCGATTATCGAGATGGGTTCGCGCCGCACCCACGAGTATGCGGCGGTAACCTCCGCCCGCGCGGCCTACCTGGCTGGCTTCGAAGCCACCTCCAATTTGGAGGCGGGCTACCGCTACGGCATCCCTGTCTCCGGCACCGCGGCCCACTCCTGGACTTTGGCGCACACAAACCCGGATGGCACTCCGAACGAAGAGGCCGCCTTCCGTTCCCAGATCGAGACCTTGGGCGTGGACACCACGTTACTGGTGGATACCTATGACATCACCAAGGGCGTAGAAACCGCAGTGAAAGTAGGTGGCCCGCAGCTAGGTGGGGTCCGCATAGATTCCGGTGACTTGGGCGCCGTTACCCGCCGCGTGCGCAAACAGCTGGATGATTTGGGCAACCACAACACCAATATCGTGGTCTCTTCCGACCTCGACGAGTTCGCTATCGCCGGCCTGCGCGGCGATCCGGTAGACGTCTACGGCGTCGGTACGTCTGTGGCAACCGGGTCTGGCGCACCGACCGCCGGCATGGTCTACAAGGTCGTAGAAGTAGACGGCATCCCAGTGGCCAAGCGCTCTACTTCCAAGCAGTCCGTCGGCGGTGCCAAGCGCGCGCTACGCACCTACCGTTCCTCGGGCGTGGCGGTGGAAGAGATCGTCTATCCCTTTGACGCGCCCGCGCCAGATACCGGCCAGCTCGATACCCGCGAGATGACCATTCCGCTCATGCGCGATGGACACATCGTGGATGAGCTGCCGGATCTGCATGCCTCCCGCGAGTATTTGGATCAGGCCCGCAAGACCCTGCCGTGGGAAGGCCTAGCGCTCTCCCGCGATGAAGCAGCAGTGCCCACACGGATGGTGGGCTTTAAAAAGTAGGCCGCTAGACTGTGTGGGGTGAGTGAGCACGCAGATGAGCCCCTAAACCTCGACACGGAAACGCTGCTGGACAAGGCCGTTGCTGCGTTGGGTGGTAGCCAGCGCGAAGGCCAGGTGCGCATGGCCACGGCCGTCGCGGCCGCGCTCGATAAGGAGCGCCACTTAGCAGTGCAGGCCGGTACCGGCACCGGTAAGTCGCTGGCCTACCTAGTCCCGGCTATCCGGCATGCAATGAACTCAGGGTCCACCGTCATCGTCTCCACCGCGACCCTGGCATTGCAGCGCCAGCTGGTGGAGCGCGATCTGCCCCGGCTCACGAAGGCCCTTGCCCCTGTTATGGAGCGCACTCCTACCTTCGCCATCATGAAGGGCCGCAATAACTACCTGTGCATGAATAAGATTGCGGCTACCCCGGATGACCCGGAAGCTCTTATCGACGAATCCGAGATCTCCCGCCGCGGCAAGGCCGTGCGCCGCATCCACGAATGGGCGCAAGAAACCGAAACCGGTGACCGCGATGACCTCGAGCCAGGTGTACCGGACCTAGTGTGGCGGGCGGTGTCGGTAACGTCCAACGAGTGCTTGGGGGCTTCGCGTTGCCCGCACGGGCCAGACTGTTTTGCGGAAGAAGCTCGCAGGGCGGCTGCCGACGTCGATATCGTGGTCACCAACCACGCCATGCTGGCCATCGACGCTATCTCTGAGGCAAATATTTTGCCCGAACACGACGTGGCCATTATCGATGAGGCCCACGAGCTCGACGGCCGGATCACCTCCGTGTCCACCGCGGAGATTACTACCCGCGCCATCAAGATGGCCGCCAACCGCGCGAAGTCCTTAGGCAATGCCGGCAACCTTTCGGATCTGGCCGAGGAATTCGATGACCTGATGAAAATCCAGGAGCCCGGACGGTGGACCGACTTGGATGAAACTTCGCAGGGCCACCTGCGCGCGCTCGCCGAAGAGTTCCTGCGCGTTAAGTCTCTCGTTTCACGCGCACCCGAAGGCGAAGCCACCGATGACCCAGAAAAGAACGCCGAGCGACAAAACTTAAGCAACCACCTCTCCGACCTCGCGCAAGCCGTATCCCGCATGCTGGAGGTCTTCGCCACCGATGACCCAGCCAAGCAGGACGACGTAGTCTGGCTCGAACGCGATCCGCGCAGCGACGCCGAAACCCTCGCCGTGGCACCCCTGTCCATCGCCCACATGCTGCGCGAGAACCTCTTTGGGGAACAAACCGTTGTGCTTACCTCGGCCACCCTCGCCCTCGGCGGCCGCTTTGATGCTATGGCCGCACAGTGGGGCATGCCGAGCGGCACCTATGACACCTTGGACGCGGGCACGCCCTTCGACCCAGCCAAATCCGGCATTTTATACACCGCCAAGCATCTGCCTGCTCCGGGCCGCGATGGGCTGTCTAAAGAATCGATCGAGGAGATCTATGAGCTCATCATGGCCGCCGGCGGGCGCACTCTCGGGCTGTTTTCCTCTCGCCGGGCCGCGGAAGAAGCAGCCGCCGCGCTCAAACCCCGTATCCCGTTTGATCTCTTCGTGCAGGGCGAAGATTCCATAGGTGCGCTAGTAGAGAAATTCTCGCAGAAGGAAAACTCCTGCCTCTTCGGAACGCTTACCCTATGGCAGGGAGTGGACGTTCCAGGGCCGGCGTGCTCGCTGGTCATCATCGACCGCATTCCATTCCCTCGCCCAGACGATCCCCTCATGCAGGCGCGCGCCCAAGCAGCCGATGCCGCCGGCCGCTCCGGGTTCATGGAGGTCTCCGCCAATCACGCCGCCTTGTTGATGGCGCAGGGAGCCGGCCGTCTGCTGCGCCACGTGACCGATCGCGGCGTGGTCGCCGTGCTTGATAACCGCTTGGAGTATAAGCGCTACGGCAGCTTCCTCAAGGCCTCCATGCCGCGCTTTTGGCAGACCACTGACGCGAGCACGGTCCGGGGTGCGCTTAAGCGATTGGTCGCCGCAGGGCGCACACGGTAGCCGAGTCTGGCGCGATTTCCGTAAAGCCGGCGTCAACGATGACTACAGCGCCGTCTTGTGCGCAGGCGGTGCGAAAATCCGTCGCGGAAACCTCGCGCACCGAAAGCTGAAAGCCGGTTTCCGCCCAGTCGCGCGCTTCATCCACCGACATCGCGGCGGCCAGCATCATCGAGCCGTGGCCTACCTGTGCCGCGACCTTGCCCGCAGACATGTCGAGGCTGCGGTCGACGTAGATAACGGGGGCATAGCTAAGCGGGGCTCCGGGTTCGTCATAGGCAAGGTCGGTGTGGCCGATCTGCAGCTTGGCAATGAGAGGATCCACCTCTGCTACGGCCGAGGGCGCAAAAGCGCGGGCGCGGTCCGCTACGGTCACGCCGGGCAGGCTTTGTACATCGCGCCACGCTTTATTGCGCGCGCGGCGGGCGATCTTGCGGATGCGGTGGCCATACCACTGCCCCAGCGCCTGCGCGAAGGCGCCGTCCTCGCCCGCGCGCTCGTCGAGGCACACTGCTGCTACGGCACGTGCGGCCGCTTCTAGCACCGCCGTACGTGTCGGCGGCTCCTGCTTCGGCAGATTAAGCGCAATCTGCATAGCTTGAATCGTGGCCGGATCATCTGGGTTCTCAGGATCATCGCGCCACGAGCGTGAATCACAGGCTTCCACCAAACGCTGATGCGCTCTGTCGAATTTATTCATCAACAACCTCCTCGGCCGGAATACCCAAAATTTGCAGGACCTCATCCAGCCGCCGGTGGTTTACAGAGGTATCCGCCACTTCCTGCAGGGCCGGTTTAGCATTAAAGGCAATCCCCAGCCCAGCAGCAGAAATCATATCGATATCATTGGCGCCATCGCCCACGGCCACCGTCTGCCGCATATTTACCCCCGAATCCGCGGCGAACTCCCGCAGAAATTCCTCCTTCGCTTTGCGGTCAACCACCTTGCCGGTCACCCGGCCGGTGAGCTTCCCATCTGCGATCTCCAAGGTATTGGCGCGCACATAGTCCAATTCCATCTCCGCAGCTAGACCCTCTAATACTTGGATGAATCCGCCGGAGACCACCGCAGTGCGGTAGCCAATGCGGTTCAACGTGGCGATGGTTTCCCGGGCGCCCGGAGTCAATTGAATATCGCGGGCCACCTCATCGATAATGGCGGCATCCAGCCCCTCCAGCACGGCGACGCGCTCACGCAGGGAGGCCTCAAAGTCCAGCTCCCCGCGCATGGCCCGGGCCGTTACTGCGGCAACCTCGTTCTCCTTTCCCGCATGGGCGGCCAGCATCTCGATGACCTCGCCTTGAATGAGGGTGCTATCGCAGTCGAAGCACACCAAACGCTTGGAACGCCGACCCAGGCCCGCGGGCTCAATGGCGATATCGATGCCGATCTGCTGCGCCAGCTCCGCTAATGCCTGGCGCACAGGTGCAGCGGAACCATCGAGAGATAGAAAAAGCTCCAGTCCGGTCAACGGAGAGGTCGAAAGCCCGCGGATGCGATCGATATTGGCATCGAAGTTGGCCAGTACGCGGGCAACTTCCTCCATGTGATGGGCGGTAACCTGCGTACCCATGAGGACCACCACATAGCTTGAGCGGGCTCGAGCAGTGGATTCTTCCTCCCGCAGGTCTACGGATACCTGCTGACCGTAAATGCTCAAGGTATTGCGCAGCCCCTGTGCAATCTGCTCGGCACGCGCACCAGGAATGCGGGTATGGGCAGCGAGGGTAATGCGGCCGGAAAAGATGGCTTGTTCGACGTCGACAAGCGTGGCGTTATGGGCCGCCAGAACGCGGAAAAAGGCCGCCGAGACCCCAGGCTTATCCGGCCCGCTGGTCGTGATGACTGCATTGGTATCAGCTTGAGTACTCACGCCGCCCATTATCGCACGTGGGGTACAGAAGATACGCCAAAGCCGCCTCCCATTACCCATTAAGGGCTGGGAGGCGGCTTAAGTCAGGAGTTTGTGCGAGTTACTTCGCTTTAGTGGCTACCCACGTGTGCTTCCTCGCGCATGCGCTGAACCATATGCGGGTAGTGCAGCTCGAAGGCCGGACGCTCAGAGCGGATACGCGGCAGGGACACGAAGTTGTGGCGCGGCGGTGGGCAGGAGGTTGCCCACTCGAGGGAATTGCCGTAGCCCCATGGGTCATCCACGGTGACAATCTCGCCGTAGCGCCAAGACTTGAATACGTTCCAAATCAGCGGGATAACGGAGGCGCCGAGGACGAAGGAGAAGATGGTGGAAATCTGGTTGAAGACCGTGAAACCATCAGACTCCAAGTAGTCAGCGTAACGACGCGGCATACCCATGTTGCCTACCCAGTGCTGAACCAGGAAGGTGCCGTGGAAGCCGATGAAGGTCAGCCAGAAGTGAATCTTACCCAAACGCTCATCCAGCATACGGCCGGTCATCTTCGGGAACCAGAAGTACAGACCCGCGAAGGCGGAGAACACAACGGTACCGAACAGGGTGTAGTGGAAGTGAGCAATCAAGAAGTAGGACTCAGCCAAGTGGAAGTCCAATGCCGGGGATGCCAGCATAACGCCGGTCATGCCGCCGAAGAGGAAGGTTGCCATGAAGCCCATAGCGAAGATCATCGGGGTATCCCAGGTGATGTGACCCTTCCACATGGTGCCGACCCAGTTGAAGAACTTAACGCCGGTAGGCACCGCAATAAGGAACGTCATGAAGGAGAAGAACGGCAGCAGGATAGCGCCGGTAACGAACATGTGGTGTGCCCACACAGCCATGGACAGGGAGCCGATGGCCAGCAGCGCGAAGACCAAGCCGATGTAGCCGAAGACCGGCTTGCGGGAGAAGACCGGAACAACCTCAGAAACAACGCCGAAGAACGGCAGCGCGAGGACATAAACCTCAGGGTGGCCGAAGAACCAGAACAGGTGCTGCCACAGGATGCCGCCACCATTAGCGGAATCGTAGATGTGGCCGCCCAGCTTGCGGTCATACAGGACGCCCAATGCGGCAGCGGTCAGCAGCGGGAAGATCATCAGCACGATGGCGGATGCGGTGAATACGGCCCAGCTGAATACCGGCAGGCGGAACATGGTCATGCCCGGTGCGCGCAGGGTCAGAATGGTCGTAATCATGTTGATAGCGGAGGCAATGGTACCGACACCGGTAGCGCCCACGCCGACGATCCACATATCCGCGCCGATGCCCGGGGTGTGGACGCCATCAGCCAGTGGCATGTACATGGTCCAGCCGAAGTCAGCTGCACCACCTGGGGTGACGAAGCCCAGCAGCATCACGGTGCCGCCCAGCAGGGTAACCCAGAAGCCGAAAGCGTTCAGTCGGGGGAAGGCCACGTCCGGCGCGCCGATCTGCAGCGGCAGGATGTAGTTACCAAAGCCCCACACAACTGGTGTTGCAAACAGCAGCAGCATCACGGTGCCGTGCATGGTAAACAGCTGGTTGAACTGCTCATTAGACAAGAACTGAAGACCCGGGGTGAACAGCTCCGCGCGGATCAACAGTGCCATAAAGCCACCGAGGAAGAAGAAGCTGAAGGACATGATCAAGTACATGATGCCCAGCTGCTTGTGGTCGGTGGTGGTTAGAAATACCCAAGCCTTTGAACCGGTCTTCGCATTACCGGTTGGCTCTGGACGTGTAGGGGCGACGTAATCGTCGACCCGTGGCGCCACAGCGGTCATAAAATCCTCCTGATTAACAAAGTGCCTGTGGGCAGGGCCCACCTACACCTAGGTTTACTCGCATTATATTAGGCCATTTTCCCCTGTTCTTTCCAGCTTCCCCCAATAATGAGCCGCACGACCACGCCTCGACACTAACCACATCTTTCACATAGGCCCTGCACGTGGCGCGGCCGCCAATTCTGGCACGGATTTTCGGCCCCCAATTACCGTGCTATATGTCACAGACGCGCTTAATTGTGCACCCCCAAAACGCGAAAACACACCCCCGCTCGTTATCAACCTTTCGATTGATTTAGAGCAGAAGGTGTGCCGCTAGACCACGCTGATCAGCGGGAATGCTTAGAAGTCCCAGTCATCATCCGTGGTGTCCTCAGCCTTGCCAATGACATAGGAGGAACCAGAGCCAGAGAAGAAGTCGTGGTTCTCGTCAGCATTCGGCGAAAGCGAAGACAAAATGGCCGGGGAAACGCGAGTCTCGTCTGCTGGGAAGAGCCCCTCGAAGCCCAAATTATTCAGCGCCTTATTGGCGTTATAGCGCAGGAAGCGCTTAACGTCCTCGGTCCAGCCCAAGTCATCGTAGAGATCCTCGGTGTAATCGATCTCATTGTCATACAGGTCGTAGACCAAGTCGAAGGTGTATTCCTTCAGCTCCGCCTGGCGCTCCTCATCCAGCTGCTTATAGGCCTGCTGGAACTTGTAGCCAATGTAGTAGCCGTGCACGGCTTCATCGCGGATAATCAGGCGAATGATATCGGCGGTATTGGTGAGCTTCGCGCGGGAAGAGAAGTACATCGGTAGATAGAAGCCGGAGTAGAACAAGAAGGACTCCAGCAAAGTGGAGGCCACCTTCTTCTTCAGCGGATCCTCGCCCTTGTAATAGGACAAGATGATCTTGGCCTTCTTCTGCAGGTTCTCGTTTTCTTCGGACCAGCGGAAGGCATCGTTGATCATGGGTGTGGACGCCAAGGTCATAAAGATATTGGAATAGGACTTGGCGTGCACGGACTCCATAAACGCAATGTTGGTGTAGACCGCCTCTTCGTGCAGGGTCTGGGAATCCGGGAGGAGGGAAATCGCACCGACGGTGCCCTGGATGGTATCCAGCAGCGTCAGGCCGGTGAAGACCCGCATGGTGGTTTCCTTTTCCTTCTCCGTCAGCGTCTTCCAGCTAGGAAGATCATTGGAGACTGGGACCTTTTCTGGTAACCAAAAATTACCGGTGAGGCGCTCCCATACCTCGAGGTCCTTTTCATCCGGGATGCTATTCCAGTTAATGGCCTTAACTGGCTTTTCATGACTAGAAACGTAGTCATCGTACTCGTGCGACACGCGGCGTCACTCCAATACTAAAAACGACAAATTCAGGTTCCCAGCATACCCAATTTGCCCGCCCTCCAAACCATTGTGCTGGATACCACTTACCTATACTGATCTCAATTACTTCGGAGCATGCAAAGAAAGGATTTCCGCATGAGTGCCACCCCTCCCCTGCTGGGTTCCGTGGTGGATAGGCTCGGCGCCGAGATCGTAAGCGGAGACATCGCCGAGGGCGAGCGGTTCCGTCTGGGGGACGTCGAAAAGCGCTTTGGCATCTCCCGCACAGTGGCCCGTGAGGCCATGCGCACGCTCGAACACCTCGGCATGGTCCGCTCTGGGCGTCGCGTGGGAATCACGGTGCTGCCGATGGATAGTTGGGCAGTATATGACCCGGCGATCATTGGTTGGCGGTTAAATAATGACAAAACCCGCGGGCAGCAAGTGGCACGCCTCAACGAGTTGCGGCTGGGAATTGAACCGGTGGCGGCCCGACTCGCAGCCGGCAATGCCAGCGCCCAGCAGCGGGCGGAACTCCTTCGCCTCGCCGCGCGTTTAGCCGAGCTAGAATCCACTCCTTCCCCGCGCGTGGGCGAGGAACTGGAAACCGATCTGCGTTTCCACACTTTAATTTTGCGGGCTTCCGGCAATGAGATGCTGGCCGCGCTCGCCCCTTCGCTAGTAGCCATGCTCAAGGGCAAGTCCGTCTTTGGTTCCCGCAAGCGCGATCCCATAGGCGGGACCACACAACTGCACATGGAGCTGGCCCGCGCCATTGATGCTGGGCTTGCCGACGCCGCCGAAAGCACTTCCCGCACCATCCTCGACCGCACCAGGGCAGAAAACGGTTAAACGCCTCGATGCACGTCCTTCCCCACGACGTGCATCGAGGCGTTCAACCTACGGTTTAGAGCATGCAGGATACGCAGCCCTCGACCTCGGTGCCCTCCAGCGCCATCTGGCGCAAGCGGATGTAATACAAGGTCTTAATCCCCTTGCGCCACGCATAAATCTGCGCACGGTTGACATCGCGGGTGGTTGCGGTGTCCTTGAAGAAGAGGGTGAGCGATAGACCTTGGTCCACATACTTAGTGGCTACGGCATAGGTATCGACGATCTTCTCGAAGCCGATCTCATAAGAGTCCTTGAAGTACTCCAAGTTGTCATTATCCATGTGCGGCGCCGGGTAGTAGACGCGACCGATCTTGCCTTCCTTGCGGATCTCAATCTTGGAAGCAATCGGGTGGATGGATGAGGTGGAGTTATTGATATAGGAAATCGAACCCGTCGGTGGCACTGCCTGCAGGTTGCGATTATATAGTCCGTACTTGGCCACGTCCTGCTTCAACTCCTCCCAGTCCTGGGCGGACGGGGTGTGGATCGAAGAGGACCCGAAAAGCTCCTGGACCTTCTTTGTCTGCGGCTTGAACTCTTCCGGATCGTAGCGGTCGAAGAATTCGCCGGAGGCGTACTCGGACTGCGGGAACTCCTTAAAGTACTCACCGCGCTCGCGGGCAATCTTATTAGAGGCACGCAATGCCGCATACAGCACGGCCGCGAAGTAGGCATTAGTGAAATCCAAGCCTTCTTCCGAGCCATACTCGATGTGCTCGCGACCCAAGTAACCGTGGAGGTTCATCTGGCCCAAGCCGATAGCATGGGACTCGTCGTTTCCGCGGCGCACAGACGGCACGGAATCGATGGATGTCTTATCCGCCACAGCGGTCAGGCCACGGATGGCAGTCTCCACCGTAGTGGCGAAGTCCGGCGAATCCATGGTCATCGCGATATTCAGCGAGCCCAGGTTACAAGAGATATCGCTGCCCAGCTCCTGGTAGGTCAGATCCGCATTGAATTCGGAAGCGGAGTTAACCTGCAGGATCTCCGAGCACAGGTTGGACATGTTGATCCACGACGTCTTTACCGGATTGGCGCGGTTCACGGTGTCCTCGAACATGATGTACGGGTAGCCGGACTCGAATTGCAGCTCTGCCACGGTCTGGAAGAAGTGACGGGCGTTGATCTTCTTCTTACGGATGCGTGGGTCTTCTACCATCTCCTCATAGTGCTCAGTAACGGAGATGTCACCGAAGGCCTTGCCATAGACGCGCTCTACGTCATACGGCGAGAAGAGGTACATATCGTCATTGCGCTTGGCCAACTCGAAGGTGATATCCGGCACGACGATGCCCAGCGAGAGGGTCTTAATGCGGATTTTCTCGTCCGCGTTCTCACGCTTGGTATCCAGGAAGTCCATGATGTCTGGGTGGTGCGCATTGAGATAGACCGCACCAGCGCCCTGGCGGGCACCAAGCTGGTTGGCATAGGAGAAGGAATCCTCCAGCAGTTTCATTACTGGGATAACACCGGAAGACTGGTTCTCAATGTGCTTAATGGGCGCGCCGGATTCACGAATATTAGACAGCAGCAGGGCCACGCCGCCGCCGCGCTTGGAAAGCTGCAGCGCGGAGTTGATGGAGCGTCCAATGGACTCCATATTGTCCTCGATGCGCAGCAGGAAGCAGGACACGAGCTCGCCACGCTGGGCCTTACCGGCATTGAGGAAAGTTGGGGTGGCCGGCTGGAAACGACCGTTCATAATCTCGTCCACAAGGCGCTCTGCCAAGCCAGTATCACCGTCTGCCAAGAATAGGGCGGTCATGGAGACGCGATCCTCAAAGCGCTCGAGGTAGCGACGACCATCAAAGGTCTTCAGCGTGTAGCTGGTGTAGTACTTATACGCGCCCAGGAAGGACTTGAAGCGGAACTTATAGGAATAAGCGCGCTTAAAAAGCTCCTTAATAAAGGAGAAGTCATACTGCTCGATGACTCGTGGGTCGTAGTACTTGTTATTAATCAGGTAATCGATCTTTTCTTCCAGATCATGGAAGTAGACCGTGTTTTGATTAACGTGCTGCAGGAAGAATTGGTTTGCGGCCTCGCGGTCTTTATCAAACTGAATCTTGCCGTTTGCATCGTAGAGATTCAGCATCGCGTTGAGAGCGTGGTAGTCCAACTGCTCTTCCGGCTTTACTGGCTCGGCGACGGTCTTCCCCAATTGCGTACTCACAGCTGACAAGGCCTTTCTTAAAAATCAGGATCTTTATTTAAGTCGTGGTGGGTGCTAGGCCGCGGCCTCGAGCCCAAGCTCGGCGGCGTTAGCCATTAAGCCTTCACGACAAATTTTTATATCGTCATCGTTTCCCAGCAACTCGAAACGATATACATAGGGCACTTTACATTTGGCACTGATGACGTCACCAGCCTTGCCAAAGTCGGCGCCAAAATTGCTATTACCACCCGCGATTACCGCGCGAATGAAACTGCGGTTGTGCTCATCATTAAGGAACTTAATTACCTGTGAGGGCACGGGACGGGAATTTTGGTGGCTAATGGACGCGCCCCCGCCATAGGTGGGACACACCAAGACATAAGGTTCGTTGACCTTGAGGGGCTCCTCCGTGCGGCGCAGCGGAATGCGCGCGCTGGGAAAGCCCAGTTTCTGCACGAACCGGTGCGTATTTTCCGTTGCGGAGGAAAAATACACGACCAACATCGCTACTGGCCTCCCCTACCCCTTAGGCGGATGCCGCTAGGGAAGCCAGGCCCTTGATACGGTCTGGGCGGAAACCAGACCAGTGCTCACCGTTGGCCTCAACTACTGGGGCCTGAACGTAACCCAATGCCATTACGTAGTCGCGAGCCTCGTCATCGGCCGAGATATCAACTAGGTCATACTCGAGGCCGGCACGATCGAGGGCCTTCTTGGTGGCGTTGCACTGGACGCACGCTGGCTTGGTGTAAACGGTGATAGACATATAGATCCTTAAAGCTCCTGCATTGAAAACTCGTCAGAACGGGGAGCGTTTCCCGCCTATTCGGGCGCTTCCTGCGCCGCTCTGAACAACATCAACGACACTATACTTTGGGGGAAAGACCCGCAACCAACACAATATGTAGTAGTTACAAGCATGGTATTCCCAGGATGACACACCCCCAGGCCCCACATGTTGACCACACCCAAGGACAGCCATGAAACTACATCAATGAGATTCCTGCGGGTTTACCTGGAATTCACCGTTTTGTGTGTCAAAGTTCACATTTCCGGTGTGGCGCTTCGCTTCAGGAACCGACCGTCGATGACTCCCCGGAGACACAGGTCGACGGCCGCGGCCCCTCCCCTGGGGCGCGCTTCAGGCCAAAAATGACCTGGCTCAGCGCCGTGCGGTCAGTCAGCAGCTTATCGTGCCGAGGAGCCACGCCGCAGACCTCACCAAGGTCGAGGTTCACCACATCGGCGCCGTCGACAGCTACCAGCTGCGAGGAGCTATTCGGGGTTACCGTCGTATCCGCCGGCGAGTAGATGGAGGTGTAGAGCACGCCCGGCGCGGTGTCCGGCAGCGCATTGAGCCTTTGCATAAATTCCGAACCCACCACCTGTTGGATGCCGGCCGTGCTGGCCAAGAAGGCGGCGAGGCGGGGTGCGAAGGCGATGAATTTGGCCAGACCTTCGCCCTGCCCACCCAGCGTGGTGCCGTGGAAGTTGCCGCCTAGAGCCACAGCCCGAGCGACGTGCTCAGCCCCGCCGTACATTTGGGTATAGGTCTTAATATGGGTACCGCCCTGGGAATGGCCTACCAAGTCCACTTTCTCTGCGCCGGTTACCGCTCGGACATAGTCCACGTGCCGCGCTATTTCCTCGGCCGCATCATCCAAATCTGAAATGGCCTTCGTTGAGGGGGAGGCATTCTGCAAAGAAACATCATCCGCTCCATAATCAAAGGCCCATACGCACGCACCCTGATCCTTCAACATCGGAATCAAGCTTTTCCACACACCCGCATTGTTATAGGTGCCATGCAGTAGCACCACCGGCTCAACAATCTGGCCAGAAGGCACACAGGAAGGGTCATTGATCCCAAAGGACTCTGGAACAGAGGATTCCCACTCCGACTGAGAGGCATTAGCAATAGGGGCGGATAGCCCAAGGGCTGCAGCAGCAAGCACAGCAACAATTCGCCGGGACATTATTCTTCTTTCTCACGACACATAACGGCGATTTGATTATATTCATACATATCTCTTTATTCCCCGTGGCCCTGGAGAAAATTATCCCTTGTGCCATAATTCACCCATAAAAAAAAATCCGCCCCACTCCGGATAGCCGGAGGGAGCGGATGGAATCGCGAATCAATTAGCCCTGACGAGCCTTGAAACGGGGATCCTTCTTGTTGATCACGAAGACCTTACCGTGGCGGCGAATAACCTGGGCGCCCGGCTTCTTCTTCAGCGACCGAAGGGACTTACGGACCTTCATCGGGCGCTCCTTTCGTTATGCGCAATCTACATGCGGTTGAATAAGTAAAGCACGGACTGGGAATCCCCAGCCATGACACGAGGAAAAATTTTACCTCACACGGCCGTCAATACCAAAACACTAAGGCTTGACGACTGCGGACTCGCGCTCGTAGCGCGACTTCATCTCCTCGCCTACCTCATCCAGGCTACGTCCCATTGTCTCTGGAACCAAAATGCGGGTATAGGCAATGGCGATGAGACCAAAGACTCCAAAGACCATAAACGCCACCGGGCCAGTCAGCCACTCCACTAGCGGCAAGAAGTACTGCGCTACGGCCCAGTTGGTGGCCCACAACGATAGCCCCGCAATGCCCATGCCTAGACCACGTACCTGCAGCGGAACTAGCTCGGAGATAAGCAGCCACGTCGTGGGTGAGACCGCCGCTTGTTGGAAAGCAATAAACAGCGCCATAAATATCAAAGACACCATGGCCATAGCGGTGGAATCCTGGGCGTGGGAATAGGCGAAGGAAAGAATGAATAGCGAGACCACGTTGCCGGTCAGGCCGATAAGCAATAGGCGCTTGCGCCCAATGCGGTCTACTACCTTTAGGCCAACCCAGCAGGCGAGCACAGATACCGTGCCGATAACGATGGACGTGTAGACCGAATTGGCCGTAGAAATCCCCACCTGATTCATCATGGTCGGTGCGAAATACACAATGGCGTTGACACCGGTAATCTGCTGTGTGAGCCCCATCAGCATGGCCAGCAGCACCGTAATCTGCATCCACCGGTTGGCGGCAAGCGCCTTCCACTCAGACCCGCTGGACTTGCGCGCGGTCTCCTGCGAAGTCAGCTCCGAAATATCCATTCCGGCGCGCCCGGCAATTTCTTGGGCACGAGCCATCTTGCCGTTCGTCGCTAGCCATACCGGAGTCTCTGGCAGAAACACCATTCCGAGTGCCAACGCTAGTCCTGGCACGGCGGCCAAGCCCAGCATCCACTCCCAACTGCCAGTAGAGGCCAGCGCGGAGTTGACCAGGTAGGCCATCAACTGGCCCACCACAATCGCCAGGGTATTGAGAGAGACCATGCGCCCGCGCACCTTGGCGGGCACGATCTCCGCGATGTACATGGGCGAAACGATGGATACCGCACCTACAGCAAAGCCCAAGAACGTGCGTGCCGTAGCCAGCATGCCCACCGATCCGGACAGGGCGCACCAGATGGAGCCCAACACGAAAATGATGCCACCCGCAATCAGTGTGAAGCGGCGGCCAAACCTATCGGCGATGCGCCCGGCTGTCAGCGCACCAACAGCCGCCCCCACAAGCAGCATCGAGGTCACCCACCCCTCTTGGTGGGCGCTCATGTCGAATGCGGGGCTAATAAAAAGCAAGGCACCGGACATCACTCCGGTGTCGTATCCAAAAAGCAGCCCGCCGAGGGCCGCTATGCCAGCTACTACCTTGACATAAACATCCTTATTCACAGCACAATATTGTGTCAGAGCTACCATGAACGTCATGTCGAACGATGCCGAAAACCTGCAGCAAACCATCATAAAAGCCCTGGGTGTACGCCCCTTTATCGATCCAGAAGCGGAGGTCCAGCGCCGCGTAGATTTCTTGGTTGACTACCTGCGCACCACCGGTGCCAAGGGGTACGTGCTGGGGATTTCGGGCGGCCAGGATTCCACCTTGGCAGGAAAGCTCGCGCAACTGGCGGTTGACCGCGTCGACGGCGCGGAGTTTTGGGCCGTGCGTCTGCCTCACGGTGTGCAGGCTGATGAGGACGATGCCCAGATTGCCCTGGATTTCATCCAGCCCGATCACCGCCTCACCGTCGATATCAAACCAGCTACCTTGGCCCTCGACGAGCAGGTGGCGGATGCTGTGCAGCTTGCCGACGTCACCGATTTCAACCGCGGCAATACCAAGGCCCGCCTGCGCATGACCGCCCAGTACGCCATCGCCGGCGAGGTCGGCGCCCTCGTCATCGGCACCGATCATGCGGCGGAAAACGTCACCGCTTTCTTCACTAAGTGGGGCGATGGCGCGGCAGACCTCCTCCCCTTGGCCGGGCTCAACAAACGCCAGGGCGCCGCTCTCTTAGAGCACCTCGGCGCCCCGCGCTCTACCTGGGAGAAAATCCCGACCGCGGATCTGGAAGACGATAAGCCCCAGCTTCCCGACGAAGAAGCCCTCGGCGTCACCTACGCCCACATCGATGACTACCTGGAGGGCAAGGCGGTTCCCGACGCCGCCCGCGAACGCATCGAAACCCTATGGCGCCGCGGCGCTCATAAACGCGTCATGCCGCAGGGGCCGAGCCTTTAGGCCAGCGCCTCCAAGGTTGCGGCAGCCGCACGCTCCAGCGGCCGGTTATAGCTTGCACCGTGCGTGAGCGCATGCACCGCTAGTGGATGCAGCTGATGCATAGGAATCCACTTCTCGATATCTTTCGGCGCACCATAGCCCTGGAAAATTTCTTCTAGGTATGGTGCCCCGAAAAGGGCCAGCATTCCCAAATCCGTATGCGGATGCCCGCCGTGGGCAGCGGGGTCAATCATGATGCCGCCATCGGAACCAAAGAGCAGGTTTCCCGCCCACAGGTCACCGTGGATGCGAGCCGGCGCCACATCCCAACTGCGCGCGGCGATGGCATCGCAAGCTCGCCTTACCAAATCCAACTGCGCCGAACTAATCCCAGCCAGTTCCGCAAAAGGCAGCACGCGCTGTTCGACGTAGAACTCACCCCAGTTATCCGTCGGGATGCAGTCTTGCTCGATGCTGCCGATGAAGTTCTTTCCCTCCCATCCGGCAGGAGGTGCGCCAAACGCTTCGACTCCTGCGCGGTGCATGCGAGCCAACTCCGCACCAAACTTCCTCGCCGCCTCCGGCGTGGGCATGACCTCGTCCACGCGCTCGGTAACGATCTCTAGCCCGTCGGCGCTTACTACGTTGACCACCGCGTCGGTAGCTTCCCCAAGCCACCGCAATCCTGCCGCCTCGGCGCCAGCTTGATCTGTGTCGCGTACTCGCTTTGAAAAAGTCTGCATGGCGCCCAGCCTAATCCGGCAGGGAAATTTTTAAAGCGCCGCGCGCTCCCGCGTGGGCAAACACATCATGAATAGAAGCGCTAACCCACCGAACATTGGGATAAACCCGATCAAGCATAAGAACCCCGTTCTCCCAGAATCGTGCAACCGCCGGAAAATTAAGGAAACGACCGGCATAGCAAGAAATCCTTTTACAACAGGCTTGATATTCACGCCATAATGCTGATCGATGGCGTTAATTGGCACTGAAATCAACACTAGAAAGCCAAATACCCACCAGAACTCACTCACAGACGCTCGGCCCAGGAAGTTGAAGTATCGAATAAAGAACCTGCCCACTGCCTGCGCAGGAGACGCCCCGTAGAGCGCATCGCGTGCAAAGAACCCCGTGGATTCGTAAGCCATAACGCGCGGGCCCCTTCGACGTTGACTGCATATACTCGGCTGCGAACCATGCTACCCACTTCCCATAAAGGATGAGCAATGCAATCAGACGTCATCATCATCGGCGGAGGTTTTGCCGGCACCGCCGCTGCCATCACTTTGGCCCGCGCTAACCGGAATGTTCAGGTTATCGATTCCGGCACTCCCCGCAATCGCTTCAGCGAACATTCCCACGGCATCCTCGGTCTCGATGGCGTGGCTCCCACCGAGCTGCTCGAACGCGGCCACGCGGAGGTTAAAAAATTCGGCGGCGCCATTACCCACGCCACGGTGGAAAGCCTCTCCCGACCTTCCGAGCAGGCCCCGTGGCAAATAAGACTCACCGATGACACGCTTCTAGAATCCCGCCATGCCCTCGTTGCTACTGGTCTCACAGACAAGCTCCCTGAGGTCCCTGGTCTTAGTGATTTATGGGGAACGCGCCTCTTTCACTGCCCTTATTGCCACGGCCACGAGGTCAAGGGGAAGAAGGTTGCGCTCATTGGCGGCGCGAATCCGCCTTTTACTATCCGCATTAGCAAACTGCTTTCTAAGTGGACGAGTGCTCTGACCTTCTACCCCAACGGCCTTGAGCTCACCGAGCTTGACCGCACCCAGCTCGCCGGGTTGGGCGTAGAGATAAACGAAGCGAAGGTGACACAAGTCCAGCCGGATCAGGCATCGCCCACCGGCGTAGAAGTACACAGCGCCGATGGAGTAAGCATCTACGAAGCATGCTTTACTGGGCCCGATTTTCTGCCCAACGATGCACTGTTGCGGGATGCCGGTTGCGAATCGGCCAATGGCTGGATCAAAGCAGAACGTGGCCAAACCTCAATATCGCGCTTATGGGCAGCCGGCAATGTAGTCAGCTCGCCGGATCAGGTCTCCCAGGCGATGGGTAGCGGCGCCGCCGTAGGCATTGCTATCGACCAGTGCATGCTTGATGAGGACTTAGCAAAACTATAGGCACCCAAGACAAACTAAAAGGAGAGGAACTAATGTTCCTCTCCTTTATATTGTGGAGCTAACGGGATTCGAACCCGTGACCCCCACACTGCCAGTGTGGTGCGCTACCAGCTGCGCCATAGCCCCTCAAACGAGGTGCAACCTTGTGGGCTGCAACTCGCTTAAATATACATGGAGGGTATTTAACTCTCCAAATCGCCTGCTACTGGGTGACGATTTCTACCCAATCGCCCAGGTTCTTGCCGGCCTTTTGGTCCTTTTCGGATGGAACATCCTTGCCATTTTGAACAATACGCGGCGAGGAGACAGAGCCGGTTTCTTTATCCAGCTTGTCGTAGTTGGTCTTCGCCACCTTATTGCCCTGCTTGATGTCTACGTCCTTCATGGACTCAACAACATCATCTTCGGCGCCAAGCTCCTTGGCTTGGTTAGCAATATCTTCAACGCCCCACTTATTAGCAACACTTTGCTGGTTTTGCATGAGGAAGTCACGCAAATTCCAATAGGTTTTGATGTCGCCGGACTTTGCCAACTCCGACATAGCGGCTGCCGCCTTCGTGGAGTAGCCCTCCTGACCTTCAATATCCTTGCCATCCAGGAAGTTGAGGGTGCGCACATGAACGATCAGCTTGCCCTCTTCGATAGCATTCTTCATGTCGCCGTCGGTAGCCTGAGCCAATTCAGCACAGTGTGGGCAAGAGTAATCTTCGTACAGATCTACCTTAGGGGTATCGTCCGTAGCGCTCTCGCCCTTCAACGTGATAGCACCATCATTGAACTCCATAGTCATATTGACGTCTTCGACGCCATCATCAGATTGCTTACCGTTCCACACGATATAGCCAATGACAACGGCAATGATGACGAGAAGTACACCGACTCCCCAGATAAAACCGTTGCCACCCTTAGCGTTCGGGTCAGTTACTTTGCTCATTTGAACCTTGCCTTTGAAAATTCTCGGACCAATACAGCCTACCTTGCCCACCTATTAGGGGTGAAGGGCAAACTTGGTGAAAGGGCGTTTAATAGTCCAAACAGTGAAGAATAGATACGCGGCATCGCGCAACAGCGTCTTCGCATAATCCATTCCGCGGTCAGGATTTTGGGCGTCATAGCCAAAGCAGCCGCAGTCAATATCTAGCCCGCGGGCCCAGGCCTGCGCGATGCCCACCATAAACAGCAGCAACACGATGGTTGCCACGATGGAGGATCTCCGCAAAAACAGCCCGAGAAGCAAGAGCACGCCACCGATAACTTCTAATGGGCCAATGACCGTTGCTAGGTAAAGAGCCCAATCAGGCGTAAAAATGTCATAGCCTTTGATGGCTTGGGTCATGTCCAGAGTTTTGCCGAGCTTGTGCACGCCGGCTTCAATCCACACCCAGGCCATGCCAAAGCGGGCGATGAAGCTGATGATATCGAGCACCAGCTTCCCTTTATTCTTGCTACTCACGAGGATGAGTTTAGCGTTAAACCTCTAATACATGGGTAACAACTGCCTGTGCTTCTGCTTGTACCTTTCTGAGATGCTCCTCACCCAGGAAAGACTCCGCATAGATTTTGTACTTATCTTCCGTACCAGAAGGGCGGGCAGCGAACCACGCATTCTTAGTCGCCACCTTCAGACCGCCGATGGCGGCACCGTTGCCGGGAGCCTCAGTTAATTTGGCCACGATCTCCTCCCCTGCCAGCTCCGTAGCGCTGACCTTTTCGGGAGATAGCTTCTTCAGGATGGCCTTTTGCTCGCGGTTAGCTGGGGCGTCGGTACGGGCATAGGCTGGGGCACCGAATTTTTCCGCCAGCTCTGCATAGCGCTGGGACGGGCTCTTGCCCGTTACTGCGGTGATCTCCGCGGCAAGTAGATCCATAATGATGCCGTCCTTATCGGTAGACCATACGGAGCCATCGAAGCGTAGGAAAGAAGCACCGGCCGATTCTTCACCACCGAAACCAATGGTGCCTTCCACCAGCCCCGGCACAAACCATTTGAAGCCGACGGGAACCTCCACCAGCTCCCGGTCAAGGCTTTCCACCACGCGATCAATCATAGAGGAGGACACCAAAGTCTTTCCCACACCGGCATTCCCCCACTGCGGACGGTGACTAAAGAGGTACTCGATGGCCACGGCGAGGTAATGATTGGGGTTCATCAGGCCAGCATCGGGAGTGACAATGCCATGGCGATCCGCATCGGCGTCGTTGCCGGTGGCAAGGTCGAAGCTTGAGCGGGCGTCGATAAGCGAGGCCATGGCAGCCGGCGAGGAACAATCCATGCGGATCTTGCCGTCTGTATCCAAGGTCATAAAGCGGAACGTGGAGTCCACCTCAGGGTTGACCACGGTCATATTCAGCCCGTAGTAATCCGCAATGGCCTGCCAATAGTCCACCGAGGCACCACCCATGGGATCAGCGCCGATGCGCAGGCCGGAATCTTTAATAGCCTGCATATCCACCACATTCTTAAGGTCAGCCACGTAGTTGTGTACGTAGTCATGCTTGATGCAGCGCTCGTCCAGCACGCCCGCGACAGACGTCCGCTTCACGCCCTCCAGCCCGGCGCGCAAGTAGTCGTTGGCGCGCCCTGCAATCCAATCGGTTGCCTGCGCATCGGCCGGGCCGCCGGTTGGCGGGTTGTACTTGAAACCACCATCGCGCGGAGGGTTATGCGAAGGAGTAATCACAATGCCGTCGGTACCGGGGTGGGTCAAAATCGCGTGGGATACCGCCGGAGTCGGGGTATAGCGGCCGCGATCGTCGACGCGAACCTCCAGCTCATTGGCCAGCAGCACCTCGAGGGCGGAGACCATGGCGGGCTCGGATAGCGCATGGGTATCGCGGCCGATAAAAATTGCCCCGGTAACGCCTTGCTCTGCGCGATAGTCCACAATGGCTTGGGTGATCGCCAGGATATGCGCCTCATTGAAAGCGCAGTCGAGTGCGGAACCGCGATGCCCAGAGGTGCCAAAGGAGACCTGCTGGTCTGGGTTCTCCGCATCCGGGGTGCGGGTGTAGTAGGCGGTGACCAATTCTGCGATGTCAATGAGGTCCGATGGTTGTGCAAGCGTGCCGGCGCGCTCGTGGGCCATGTCGTACTCCTTGGGGTTGGGGTCCGTATAGCTATAGCTTGCCTTCTCCCCAGTGATTGCGCAGGACGGATGATCCCCCGGCTGGGGGTATGGCCAAATTTACTCCATTTCTATAGTTCGCTAGATTTGCAGAATGGACTCGCTTAATTCCATTCTCTCCGCCATCAGCACCGTGGTCTGGGGACCATTCATCCTCATTCCACTCCTGTTGGGCACGGGCCTGTGGCTGACAATCCGTTTGGGTGGCCTCCAGTTCCGGACGCTAGGGCGTGCGACGCGCCACGTCTTTGCCACAGACTCTGATGATGAGTCCACCGAAGGAGATATTTCCAATTATCAGGCGCTGACCACCGCCCTTGCCGCCACCGTAGGCGTGGGAAATATCGTGGGCGTGGCCACCGCGCTGTCTATTGGTGGCCCCGGCGCGCTGGTATGGATCTGGATTACGGGCCTAGTGGGCATGGCCTCTAAATACACCGAGGCGTACCTCGGTGTGCGCTTTCGCACCACCGACTCCAATGGCGAGATGTCCGGCGGCCCGCAACAATATCTCAAGCGCGGTATCCCCGGACCGCTCGGCTCCGTGCTAGCTGTCTTCTTTGCCATCTTCGCAATCTGCGCCTCCTTTGGCATCGGCAACCTCGCCCAAGCCAATGCCGTGGCCACCAATATGGAATCCACTTTCGGCATCGCCCCAGCGGCCACCGGTGCAATCCTGTTCGTCTTGGTAGGCTCCGTACTCCTCGGGGGAATCCAGGCCATCGGCCGCATCACCGCGGCCTTCGTGCCTTTAATGATCATCGTTTATGTTCTTGGTGGACTGTTTGTGATCTTCTCGCACGCTAGCGAGATCCCCGCCGCCTTCGCCATGATTTTCAGCGGTGCTTTCACCGGCACGGCCGCCGGCGGCGGCTTCGTGGGTTCTACCTTCATGATGGCTATTCAATACGGCGTCGCCCGCGGCATCTTCTCCAATGAGTCCGGCATGGGCTCCGCCGCCATCGCCGCGGCGGCCGCCAAAACCCCGCACCCGGCGCGCCAGGGGCTAGTCTCCATGACGCAAACCTTCATTGACACCATCATTGTGGTCACCATTACCGGCTTGGTCATTGTGGTGGGCGGCACCTGGGACATGGGCCGCGACGAAGCCGGAATCATGACGGCCGAGGCCTTCTCCCGTGTCTTGCCTGGCGACTGGGGCGGCACCATCGTTTCGCTCTCCATTATTTTCTTCGCCTTTTCCACCATCATGGCCTGGGCTTATTATGGCGAGCGTTCTTTGGAATCCCTGTGCGGCCGCAAAGCTTCCATCCCCTACCGCATGTTCTTTGCCTGCCTGCTTTTTGTCGGTTCCGTCTCGGAGCTCGAGCTTGCCTGGACCTTCTCCGATCTGGCCAATGGTCTCATCGCCATCCCGAACCTCATTGGGCTACTCCTCCTTTCCGGCCTAGTAGCCCGCGAGACTAAGGCGTACCTAGCCTTTGATCCCAAACTCACTAAACCGGTAGATGAGGTCCGCGCGTTCGTAGAGTCCCAGGGAATGGACTGGAAGTAACATAGGCCGCATGCCTCAATTCCTCGTCGTGGGTGCTGGCGCCGCGCTCGGTGCGGCTGCCAGATACTTGCTTTCCGTAGCACTCGGCGGCGGCATGTTCCCGCTGCTCATCATCAATATCCTTGGCAGCGCGCTCATGGGTTATTTCCGCCCCAGCCCATTCTGGGGCACGGGCGTGCTGGGCGGTTTCACTAGCTTCGCTACCTTCGCTTTCCTGACCTCCGAGGCGCACTGGACCATCGCTCTGGCTTATGTTCTAGCCACCATCGTTGGCTGCGTGGGCGGCTACCTGGCGGGTGACAAGCTGCGATGAATCTTCTTTGCGTCCTTCTCGGCGGCCTCATAGGCGGCAGCCTCCGCTATGGTTTTACCCGGCTTTTACCTGCCCCCTATTGCACCTTCGTGGCGAATATTTTGGGTTCCCTCGCCCTCGGCCTGGCTTATGGTTTCGCCCAGCTTGCCGACGTCCCCCTCATCCACCCCTTCCTCGCCCTCGGCCTTGCAGGTGGCCTGTCCACCTGGTCCACGCTGGCCAAGGAACTAGGAGAAATGATCAAACGCAGGCAGTGGTGGCGGCTTAGCAAATACCTCTTCTGGACCATCGGACTGGGCATCGTTTTGGCCTGGCGCGGCACCATCTGGACGGCCCGCATTTATCACGGGATTTAAGGGGTAAACTCCCAGCTATCTAGCAGTTACTTTTGGCCCGCTCAGGCCTAATATTTTTCGCGTGAGTTTCCTTTTGAATCTGCCTTTGGCGGATCCCATCAATGGCGTGATCTTTTACGCCATCCTCGCGATTGCGGCCATCATCATTTTCCTCCAACGCAAGGTGTGGCCACTGGTCATCGCCGCCTTGCTGTGCATTATTGCTTGGTTCCTACTCCGTCACTGGCAAGTACCGTGGTACATCTTCCTCGCCGCCTTCGTCCCCGTGGCGGCGCTGATACGCAAGCCCAAGATTGTCACGGTCACCGCCGGAATCTTTTCCCTTTTGGCCACGGTCGGCATCGTCAACATGGAATATCAAACCTATCCAGATATTGCGTCCCTTGACCCGCGCCCTGTGGCAAAGGAAATGAGCTACGAAGAGTTTTCCCACACCAAGTCTGGTGCAGCCATCGTCCATGTGGATCTTCCCGGCACCACCTCCCATTTCGCCGCTCGGCAAGCCACGGCGTATATTCCGCCGGCATACTGGACGGACCACACCTTGCCTGTCATCGTGCTCCTGCACGGCAACCCGGGCGGCCCAGATCAGTGGTTCGGTTCGGGCGAGGCGGCCGAAACTGCAGACCAATTCCAGGCGGCTAACGGGGGCCGCAGCCCCATCGTCATAGCCGTGGACGCCACCGGCTCTGAAACCGCCAACCCCATTTGCGCCGATAGCTCCCAGGCTAAGGTAATGACCTACCTCAGCCAGGACGTACCACAGGCCATTAAACAAAAATTCAAAGTCAACCCGGATCAGCGCACCTGGACGGTGGGCGGATTAAGCTACGGCGGCACCTGCTCCCTACAGATCGCCACCAACCGCCCCGAAGCCTATGGTTCCATCATCGACATTTCCGGCGAGGCTGAGCCCACCATTGGCAACCACGCGGCGACGGTGAAGAAATTCTTCGCCGGGGACGAATCCGCCTTCAATGACCAAGACCCCGCCCACCTGCTCGCCCACAAGCACTTCTCTACCCAAGCCATCTTCATCGCTGGCGATAAGGACACTGCTTCGGTCAATGCTTTGCGCTCGCTTTCCGATGCCGCCCGCGCCGCCGGCATGAAAACCTACTTTGGCACCCGGCCCGGCGGCCACTCCTTCCAGGTGTGGCGCCCAGCCCTGCGCGAATCCTTCGCTTGGGCCGCTAGCCGCGGTGGAATGACCGCTATCAAGGATCCCTTCGATGGAATTGGAGCCCACGATGTCCGTTCTTAAAACCATCCTGACCAGGTTTCCCGTTTCCCTAGCCGTCTTAGTCATTATGTGGGCACTTCACCTAGTGGATTTCCCCACCTCCCACTGGCTGGCGCTGACTACCGCGCACCCCGGTGGCGCCATTATTTTGTCCGTGCTCATCGTGCTCTGGCTCGTTCCCGCTGAATGGCGCTTAGGTTCCTTGCGCACATTGGCGGTAGGAGTTGTCTCCCAGCTCATCAGCGTCCCGCTGTCCATCGTGCTCGCCCGCGGCATTGAGACCGTAGGCCTAAATCGATGGGGCAATGACTTATTGAGCGATACCTTCCTCACCCCTATCGGTTTTATCGCCGGTGCCGCTGGTTTTGCTTCGGCTTTACTCCCCCGCCTATGGCGCCGCCGACTGCGCGTTTCGCTTATCGTGCTTACCGCCACTTTTGTGCTCTACTCCGGCACCATGTCAGATGTTCTCGGCATCGTCGCCGCCATGCTTTCCATTACGGCTGGCCAATTGCTCTTTAAGCCCGAATCCGCGCCGCCTTCCATCAGGGAGCGTCGCGTGCTCCTCGCCGTCGGTATCGCCTGCGTAGCCATTGGCCCTGCCTTCGTGGCACTCGACCCCATGGCCGAAGGTCCGTTCTCCCAAATCACACAGCTCCTGTGGGCACCACACCTTTCGGCTCTGGAGGCCACTCAAGTCTGCGCAGATTCGCTAACTTCTACCAGTTGCACTGCCGCAGTCGATCTCGCCCGTGTCCAAGGCATCGGCGCCTTGGTAGCCAATATCATGCCATTCATCATCCAGCTGGTGGTGTGCTTTGGTCTCATGCGGGGCCGCGTGCTCGCTTGGTGGATGGCGGTTATCACCCAAGTACTGGCCATCGCGTTGCTGACCTACCAGCTTTGGGATGATTCCCGCCTGAGCTACCTCCTGCCCAACCTCGTGCTCGTCATCCTGCCCTGGCTCTTGGCGCTATTCATGCTGCTTATCAATTATTCGCTCTTCCGGATCCGCGAAAACCGCGCATTTTTCACCCGCACTATTGTCTTCGCCATCCGTGCCTCTTCCCTCGGCGCGGGCTTGTGGATCCTTACAGCCTCGTTGCACAACACCGTTCCCCCAGCAAATCTTGCCGACATCCTCGCAGAGACGCCCTTGCGCTTCGTTCCGGCCGTCGTTGCGCTTATCCTTCCCCACCACGTCGCGCCGGCAACGATGTTTTCCTGGTTCATCTACCTATGGGTTGGAAACGCCTTCTGGATCCTGCTGGCAGTCCGGCTCTACCTTGGCTTTTCTCGGCCCGTTGATCCTGCACAAGAATCCGACCGCGACTCGGCCCGCCGCCTGCTCGAATCCGGCACCGGCGATCATCTTTCCTTTATGACGCTGTGGAAATCCAACCGGTACTTCTTCCACGGTGACTCCTATGTGGCCTACCGTGTCTCCAATGGCATTGCGCTCACGCTGGGCGCCCCCGTCGGCCGCGATATCAGCGCCGAATTCGAGCGCTTTGCCTCCGAGCAAGGCTGGGCCGTGGCGTGGTATTCCGTCAATGCGCAGTTCGCGGATGCTCACCCGCAGCTCAAGCGCCTTCAAGTTGCAGAAGAAGCAGTCCTCAACTGCGAATCCGTGGAATTCAAAGGAAAGAAATTCCAAAATGTGCGCACGGCCCGAAACAAAGCCGAGAAGGAAGGAGTTAGTACTCGGTGGACCACGTGGGAGGAGCTAGATATAGCCTCTATCGCCCGCATTAGCGCACTCAGCGAGGACTGGGTTTCCGACAAGGCCCTACCCGAGATGGGCTTTACCCTCGGCGGCTTAGAAGAAATGACGGTGACCGGCACCCGGCTTTTGCTTGCTGAATCCGCCGACGGCACTTTGCATGGTGTGACCAGTTGGATGCCGGTATACGAAAACGGTGCTATTACCGGCTACGTTCTCGACGTCATGCGCCGCAACGAGCACGGCTTTAAGGGAGTAATTGAGCTCCTCATCTCAGAGGCAATGCTCATTGCCCAGTCCGAAGGCCTTGCCTGGATCTCCTTGTCCGGTGCGCCATTGGCTGGACAGCCTGACGAGCCTAACTGGCTCGACGTCGCCCTCAATCGCATTGGGGAAGAAGTCGAACCGCTCTACGGCTTCCGCACCCTCGCGGCCAGCAAGCGCAAATTCCAACCCGAGGAGCACCCGTGGTACCTGTGCTATCACGATGAATTGAAGCTTCCTTCCATCGCGCTGGCCACCATGCACGCCTACCTGCCCGATATGAAGACCAAGGATGCGGTATCGGCAGTCAAGGCATGGATGGCCGCGTAAAAGCATTAAGGCCTCCCCTCAACGTGTGATGAGGGGAGGCCTTAGACTAGGCAGCTAGTCGGCGATTGCTTCCAATGGCGGCGTCTTCGCCGCGCGGTGCGACGGCCATACTGCCGCGATAATGCCGACGAGGGCCGAGCCCACAAGCATAATGAGCACCATCGCCCACGGAATCTGCGCAGAGTCTAGTCCCTCATCGCCGAGGATCTTGATGAAGGACCAGCCCAAGCCGAGCCCAATGAGGATGCCCATCACCGCGCCAAAGAGCGCGATCTGCACGGACTCCAGGGTAATCATCGTGCGGATCTGGCGGCGTTGTGTGCCCACAGCCCGCAACATACCGATCTCCTGGCGGCGCTCGATTACGCCCAAGGTCAAGGTATTGACAATGCCCAACACCGCAATAATGACGGCAAGGGCGAGCAGACCATAAAGGATGGAGAGCATCTGGTCAATAAAGCCTGCAGCTTGGCCCGCATACTCCTCACCGGAATTGACCTGAACCACAACCAGATCCTTGACCGCATCCTCCAGGTTATGGCGCAGTTCTTCCTTGTCATAGCCTTCTTGACCCAAGACGCCCACCATCTGGACGGTAAAGGACTTCTCCGGTGCAACCTTTTCAGCTACCTCCTGCGAGAGCACCATATTCTGCACCACATCGGTGGACTTAAAGATGCCGACCAATTTGGCCTCGGCCTTCTTGTCCTTTTCCGCAGAAGCTACCTTATAGGTCTCTCCTACCTTCCAGCCGTGTTCCTTGGCAAAGTCTTCGGTAGCAATGAATCCCTTATCCAAGTTGGCATCGCCCTCGACCATATCGAGCGCAATCATCGACGACGGATCTCCATCCGCAGTCGTGGTCTGCTGGAATTGCGGACCATAATCCATCGATGCCTGACCATCAACGGTCACCGGAGCCATACCGATGGTGATGGCCTTATCTACGCCCTCAGCCTCAGCCGCACGCTTACCAGTGTCCTTCGGTGTTGGGAATTCACCGGAGCTAGGGCCAGAAAGGAGGTAATCGGAGGTGATGTTCTGCTCCACGGTATCGGCCACGGAGGACTTCATCGTCGCGCCAAGCATGCCAATAGCCGTCACCAAGGCCACGCCTAGGGTCAGGGCAAATGCAGTAGCAGCCGTGCGGCGTGGATTGCGACGCGAGTTCGTCGCCGCCAAAGAACCGATAGCACCGAAAGGCGCACCGATTACCTTGCCTACCGTCGGCACCAAAGGGAGCGACAGGGCTGGGCCAGCCAAGAAGAATCCGACAATGATCCCGAACGCGCCCACACCGACGAGGACGGCGCGGACGTTCGTCTCGCCGTCGGAAAGCACGCCTGCCAACGCCGCAACAATGCCAACCAGCAAAATAATGGCACCGAAAATCGTGCGGACCTTCAGGGACGTTGCGGAAGCAGACTCGGTGGTGCGCATCGCTTCAACCGGCTGCACGCGACCTGCGCGCCGTGCCGGGGCCCACGCGGATACGACCGTCACGATGGTGCCCAAAATAATCGGGACCACGATGGCCGAAACGCTCAGGCCCAAGCCACCGTCGAACGGCATTCCTTTCGCGCTCATTACTGCCTTGATGATGGCCACCAAGCCCATGCCGGCAACAACGCCGACAATGGAACCCAGAAGTCCCACGATGGCAGATTCCACCACCACCGAGTTCGTAATCTGGCGGCGGGAAGCACCCAGCGCACGCAGGAGAGCGAATTCCTTGGTGCGCTGCGCGACAATCATGGAGAAGGTATTAGCGATGATAAACGTGCCCACCAGCAGTGCAATCAGGCCGAACGCAATGAGGAAGTAGTTAATGAACTTCAAGGCGGAGGACATCATCTCAGAGGTTTCCTCCGCCAGGCGCTCGCCCGACTCCGCCTTGACGTCATATTTGTCATTTAGGTGATCCACCAAGGCGTTCGCATCCACGCCTTCGGCCGCAGAAACCTTGAGCTGGCTCGGATCGCCGTAGCGCTCCAGGTAGTCCTTCTCGGCCATGCTCAGCACGATGCTATCGCCCTGGTCGACGGCGGGCTCCGAGATACCAGAAACGGTAACCGTATCCTGCTCATCGGGGTGAACCACAATGAGCTTTTGTCCCACGGAGATTCCGTATTTATCCGCCGCGGAGGAATTGACAAGGACTTCGTCCTTACCGCTCGGCTCCTCGCCCTCCTTCAGCTTATCGGCACCACCAACGACCTTATCCTCTGGATAAAACGGGACAACGCTGGCCGTACCGCCCTGAGTCTGATAGGCCTCCGAGTTCTCATTGGCTGCGACGACAGTCTCCGAATCCGCAATATTGATGTTCTTGACATCTTCATCATCGGCCAACTTCTGGCGAAGCTTTTCATCCAGCTTCGCGCCATTGTCGTCCTTCTGGCTCACCACCGCATCCACGCCACGAAATTCATTATCCACGGCGGAGTCAAAAGTAGACTTCAGCGAATTGGTGAACATAAACGAGCCGGCAATAAACGCTGTGCCCAAGACCACCGCGAGAATTGTCAGCCCAAGGCGCAACTTATGCGCCACGATATTGCGCAGGGACACCCTGCGCATTGCATTTCCGCGTGCCATTTAGCCCTCAATCTCCGCCATTACCTGGTGAATGGCCTCCATCGTCGGATTGTGCAACTCGTTGACAAGCTTGCCGTCAGCAAGGAAAACCACTCGGTCCGCGTACGACGCTGCCTTCGCATCGTGCGTCACGATGACCACGGTTTGGTCATCCTTGTCCACTGCCGTGCGCAAAATATCGAGCACCTCGGCCGAAGAATTGGAGTCCAGGTTGCCGGTTGGCTCATCGCCGAAGATAATTTCCGGACGGGAAACCAGCGCGCGGGCACAGGCCACGCGCTGCTGCTGACCGCCTGATAGCTCAGCCGGTCGGTGCTCCAAGCGCTCTGCCAAGCCTAGACGGCGAGTTACCTCTTCGAACCACTGCTTATCGACGTCCTTACCCGCAATGTCGGTCGGCAACGTGATGTTTTCCGCGGCAGTCAGCGTAGGAACAAGGTTAAAGGACTGGAAAATAAAGCCCAGCCGATCACGGCGCAGCGCCGTAATGTCCTTGTCGTTGAGCGCCGACATATCGGTATCGCCGATAAACGCCGAACCGGAAGTCGCGGAATCCAAACCAGCCATAGTGTGCATTAGCGTCGACTTACCGGAGCCCGATGGGCCCATGATCGCAGTGAATTCGCTCTTGCCGAACTCAATGGAAACATGATCCAGGGCCACAACGGCTGTGTCATCGCTTCCGTATTGCTTGAACAAGTCAACGGCGCGAGCCGCAGCATCAGTCATGAAACAAATTCTCCTTGTAAATGGGAAATTACCTCTTATAGTTTAGCTACCATGAACGACGGCCAGCATCATCCCAGAGGAGGAAAACGGCACACTAAGGCATGGCGAGATCAATCATGGAGCCGTACTCCGGTTGCCATCAACCTAATCTGTTGCCGTTCCTCTTTTTGTTCTTTGTTGTTGTAGTGCGAGGTATTGTGCCCAGGTGTGGTTCCAGTGTGTTTGGTGTGTGGCTAGGGGCCCGGTGGGGTGGTCTAGTTGGTAGGTGCCGTCTCGGTGGAGCCAGGCGATGGTGCCGGTGATGTGGTCGAGGATGTAGTGGACGCGGCGGTCGGTTTTGATGTTGTGGTGGTGTTGGCAGAGGTTTACTAGGTTGTCTGGGCTGGTCGGTCCGCCCTGGTGGTATTCAATGCGGTGGTCTAGTTGGCATCGTGTGGCGGGGATGGTGCAGCCGAGCCAGCGGCAGGTGGCGTCTCTGCCTTGGGTGTAGGCGCGGATGTCAACATTTGGGGTGTAACCATCAACGTCATCGGCGACTAGGCAGCGCACGAAAGCGTGGTCTATGGGTGCTTGGTTGATGTTTATCCATCCGGCGCCTGGGATGTAGACGCTGTTGGTGTCTTCGTTGGTGGTAAAGGTGTTGATCGCGACGCTAGTTTGGGTGTCTTCCAAGATGAGGTCGATAAGGCCTTGTGCTGCGGTGGTTTTGGCTTTATTGGTGTAGGCGTCGATGTGGTGGGCGATAACGGTGGCGGTAGCAGTGTCGCAGGTGAGGGTGAGTGTGGTGGTGTTGTCCGGGTTGTAGTTGATGCGCAGCCGTGGTTCGGGTTTTTGTTCTTTATCTTCTGGGCGCAGATGGGTGTCGATGAAGGTGCGGATAAACCGGCGTAGGTCGGCGTCGGCGGGTACTGTTTCGTTCGGTGTGGTGGGTGTGAGGAAGTCTGCGAGTGCTGCGTCGATAGCTTCGAGGTGGTCAGGGTTGTCTTCAAGTCTGTTGAGTTCGCGGTCGATGATGCGCAGTTTGGTCAGATCGAGTATCCAGTGCTGGCCTTGCACTTCGGTGACGAGGGGTAGTTGGCGCATGCGGTAGTGGGCGCGGATATACCCGAGAAGTTTGGAATAGCAGATGCCGAGGTCTTTGGCCAGGCTGGTGAGGGTTAAGTCGACGTCGTCGTCTAGTTGGGGCAGGATTGCGCGGTAGAGGAACCAGGAAGTTTTACGCGTGTAGGTGCCGGCTTGGCCGATGTGGTTGCCGGGTGCGTTGGTGGTATAGAACGCTTCGGGGACTTCCGGCTCGATGTTGGGGCCGGTGGAGGTTGGGTCGTCAATGAGTAGGGTGTCGGGGTAGTCGAGGGCAACATCAGGTTCGGGTGGGGATAATGTGGCAGTCACAGCGGGGCACTCCAACGAGAAGAGACAGATTCGTATCTGTTTTCTAACGAGTACTCAAATACTATCCCAAGTACCGGACATATGACCTTGGTGGGGGTGTTTGTGTTCGAATAGGATTACCTAAACCCGCAGGGATCCCCAGAGTCGACCCTTAATAGGCAACGGGGGTAAAAGGAAAGGTTGAGGGTTGGCATCGCTGGTGTCTTTAGGCGGATTAATGGCCGCTTCTTCACATAACCCCTACGGGAAGTCAAGTACGGGCAGTCAAGACGGCTGATCTTCCGGACCGAAGGCGGCTGTAAAGTATGTGGAAAACGCAAAAAAGCCGTAAACATCACTGTGTTGTGTGTTTACGGCTTCTTTGTTGTATTTTGTTGTGTTTGTTGTTTGGTGTCGGCGGTGACTTACTCTCCCACAACCTCCCGGTTGCAGT
>NZ_JASPGY010000012.1:0-24727 GCF_030229765.1 Corynebacterium nasorum
ATAGCCCGCCCAATCGGGTGGACAGACTATGAATCTTCGGTGCCCTGAGGTGGAACTGCTAACAACGAAATGGGGGGCGATGTTGGACGGGAGCGGCATCTACAAGGTTGCGCGGCAGCGCGCCGAAGAGATGTTCGGCTCGCAGGTGCTGCATCCTTTTGGTCCCGACTGGGACGTATTCAAAGTACGCGGCAAAATTTTCTTGCTGTTGACAGCGGTGACCGGTCAACAGCAAATGATCATTAAGGCCGAGCCGGAGGACTGCCAAGCGCTACAGCAGCAGTATCCATTCATTGCGCCGGGCTACCACATGAATAAACGGCATTGGGTTTCCGTCTATCCACACGCAGAGCTGCACCAACAGCTGATAGAGGAGTTGGTCACGGATTCTTATCGTTTGGTGGTAGAGAAGCTGCCGAGAAGGCAGCGGCCGATCGAGCCGTCCTCTGGACACTAAGGCCTTTGCGTTTAGGACAGTGACGAGTCACTTTAGAATTAAAGCCAAGTTGATAGAATAAATCCCATGACCGAGCGCGATGACTACTGGCTGGATGATGAAGAACTCACATCATTTATGTCTCTAATGAGCGTAAATATTCGCTTAACCAATATTTTGGATGCTCAGCTGCGCGATGACGCAGGCTTGAGCTTTTTTGAATATACAGTGCTATCTCGGCTATCGGAGGCGGAAAGTCGCGAGATGCGTATGCGCGATTTGGCGATTACCGCCAATGGATCTTTGTCCCGCTTGAGCCAGGTCGTTACGCGCCTAGAAAAGCAGGGGTGGGTCGTGCGCCAGCCGTGCCCGACTGATGGCCGCACCACCATGGCAAAGCTCACGGATAGCGGCTGGGACAAAGTAGTAGAGACTGCGCCTGGACACGCTAAGCAGGCGAGGAGGTCCGTCATGGATAGCCTGACCCGTACGCAGATTCGCCAGATGCTGCAGATTAATCAGCGGATCATTAAGGCCATCGAGAATGATGAGCGCTACGGTGGGCGCTATTAGCTAGCGAAACGAGCAGGGCTATTTCTTGGGATAGCCGCGGCGGCCCGAGACGGTTTTATCGAAGGGGATCCAAAACCGGAGGGCCGCTTCCTGGTTTTTGGAGATACCGATACGCGGTCCGCACACCCATTCTGGTTCGGTGGTTCGCTCGACAAGCTGTATTGGTTGGTGGTTGTCTTCGAGCGTGAAGCCGAGGGCTTTGCCGAGGTTTCCCGGTCCGCGGGCGAGGTTATGAAAATCAGAGGTGCCACGGCGGGCGAAGGCGATGTCGGCACCCTCGATGATTTCACCGCCACGCAGCAGACAGCCCTGGCCAGTGCCTTCAGGGGCACAGACGATATTGACGTTGCGGTGGATGCCGTAAGAAATATAGACGTAGAACCTGCCCGGAGGACCGAACATGGCCGCATTACGCGGGGTCTTGCCATTGAAGGTGTGTGCCGCGGAGTCCTCGGCGCCTAGGTAAGCCTCGACCTCAGTGAGGCGGATGCTGACCCCGGCATGGGTGAGGGTGCAGCCGAGGAGTTGGGGAGCGACGGCGTCGGCAGTCAGGGCAAAATCAATCATTAACCACGAGCGTAGTAGCGCTTACCTGCCACGGGGGTGCGCAGGAGGCGGTCCAGGCTCACAGGCTCGAGGCCCTTGGCGCGTAGGCCATCGATGACACAATCGGCGGCGTCCACGGTGGTGGGGTGGATATCATGCATCAAGACGATGGAGCCGGCGCGGGCACCCTGCACGGCCGAGGAACAGACGTGCTCAGAGTTGCGGTCTTTCCAATCCACGGTGTCGACGTCCCATAGCGCCTGGGAGACTCCCTTATCGCGGGTTACCTGATCCACGGTGGCGTTGGTAGCGCCGTAGGGCGGGCGTACCCAGCGCGTGCCCTGGCCGGTGGCCTTCTTAATAGCGGCGTTGCCGGCGTCGATTTCCTGGGATACCTGCTCAGGGGAGAGCGTGTTGAGTTGGCGGTGGCTCTTGGTGTGGTTGCCGATAGTGTGGCCCTCGGCCTTCATGCGTTTGAGGAGCTCAGGGTGCTGCTCAGCACTAGGGGCGAGAACCATGAAGCTTGCGTGCGCGTTCTTGGCCTTAAGTTTGTCCAGCAGGCGGTTGGTCTCGGCACCTGGGCCGTCGTCGTAGGTGATAGCTACGCAGTTGGCACAGTCGACGCCACCACTATTGCGCGGCTCTGTTTTCTTCTCCTGGGCCGAGGTGGGCGCCTTCTGCTTAGGAGCCTTGTGAGGGAAGGCCTTGGAGGAGATGTCCTCGACCTGCGCTCGGGCGTCATCGATGCGGTGGTTGATTTCGTCTTGGATATTCGAGCTGGAGGACGCAGGCAGCTGTGGAATCTGCGGCAACTGTGCATTAGCGGCCGCCGGAACGGCAGCGGCGACGAGCACGGTGAGGGCGGAGGTGAGAATGCGACGCATAGTCTTCCTAAGGATGAGGGAAAGTGGACACGATGTGTCAATGACCCTAGCGCCTGCATGTAACTGAAGTGATAGGACATGCCTAAAGTGGCCAAAGTGATTTGAGTGGTTCAGGTTTGGAGTTACTTCGCCTGCGGTAGTAAAGTATTCAGGCACTGGGGCATTAGCTCAATTGGTAGAGCATCTGCTTTGCAAGCAGAAGGTCAGGAGTTCGATTCTCCTATGCTCCACAGCATGAAGTCCGGCTTCCTCTTCGGAGGGGCCGGACTTTTTCTACGTAGCGGGGGTGAGGGGTTGATTTAGCGATTTTCGTCCATACAAACCGTGGTTTTCGTCGACGGTTGTGCCGGTTTATATGGACGAAAATCGTGATCAGCGAAAGAAGAGGGCGGAAGTGTGCAAGGTCGCGGGGAAGAAACTTTCAGTACAGTGAATGGGGAATCAGTACTGTCCCGCGAAAACATCAGGAGATCAACCATGACCGCCAATGCTCGCTACAGCGATCCCTTTACCACCGCAGACAAGGAAGTTGCGGCGCCGGAGGGCGCGGAATTCGTTGTGGTGCGCAAGCGCGGTGAGGCCGCGGTGGATGGCGAGGTTGTGAGCTTTCACGGCACCCGCGAAGAGGCGCGTGAGGCGGTAATGGCTGGCCTGACCGAGGAATTTAAGACGGCCGTGGATAACGAGCCGATTTACGTCACCCACGCCCGCCTGCGTTCGCTTTAGAAGCGCTTGACCATCACAAAGTGATCCTCGTGGCTGCCCACGTGCTCGAAGCCGAGGTGTTCATAGAGACCCTTGGCGCGGGGATTATCGGGGTGGACGGCTAGCGAGATGCCGGGGGCGCGCAGGGTCTGGGCGAGGGAAATGGCGGCGTCGATAAGCGCGGTGGCAATGCCCTGGCCCTTGTAGCGGGCCTCGACCGCGATGGCGAGCTCCGGAATGGCGGGCTCGACAAAGCCAAAGCCGTGATTGTCCTCCGTACCCCAGTTGAGCCACACGCCGCCCGCTGGGACGAGCTCCTGCCAGGCGATGAAACCGCCCTGGTTGGGATCCCAATTTTCCACGTAGAAGGCAAAATCATCGGCGAAGTCGGGGGAGAGCTCGCCGTGTTCGTCACCGAAGGTATCGGTAAGGAAATTGAGGCGGGCGAGGTAGGTGCGGTCAGATTCCTGCGTTGCGCGAAGTTCCATAAGATCCACGATAGACGGCGGGGCAGCAGCATGGGGTGGGCATGCGAAAATCCCCTCCGCACAGGCTGTTGACCTGCGGGGAGAGGATTGTGCTAACGCTTAGGCTAGGTGGTAATTGCGGACGTCGTGACCGTTGAACTCGCGCTCGATGCCGGCCTCATCCACGGAGTGGAAGGTGGTTCCGTTATCGATGGCGAAGCGCAGGTTATCCACGCGAGAGGAGGGGTCTTTGGACACCGCGCCCGCCGGGAAGTAGTACGTTGAGCCGTCTTTGAGCTTGACGGTGAGGGACTCAAAGCTCATTGTTCATCTCCTTGTAGAAAGATCCCTAATGTGGGAATTCAATCAAGAGACTTTTGTTTAGGCAAAGCAATGAGATCTAGACAACGCTACGCATACCCCCACGGCGGGGTGGTAGGCGTATTTATTCCTCGGTTTACAGGCGGTGCTTGCCCTCGTTTTGGTGGTCATCGGTAACGCGGGTGGTATCGGCCGGCTGAGCTGCTTCTTCCTCGCGGTGCTTGGCCAGCTGCTCATCGATGGAACCGAGGAGCTCCTCATCGCGTACGGCACCTTCTTCAACGAGGTCAGACTGGGTGTCATTCTCGCTGGTGGAGGTGTAGACCAAGGTGGACTCCGGAGCGGTGTGGGAATCGGACTGGAAATCATCCACGCGCGGCGGGGTCTGGGAAGGCTTGTCGTTGGAGCGCAGCCAGTAGTAGGCACCGCCGGCTGCAGCGGACAGCAGGGCGATGATGCCGGCGAAGATCCAGCCCTTAGAGGACTTCTTATTCTTCTTCTGCTTCTTAGCTACCTTGGCGGACTTCTTCTTGAGGTTCTTCTGGGCCTTCTGAGAATCCTTCTTGGCCTGCTTGCGGGCCTTCTTAGCCTTCTTGGTGGCCTCTTCCTTGGCGTCGTTCAGGCGCTCGGTGGCGTCTTCGCGGTAGTCGTTGAACTCCTCCAGGGCGCGCTCGAGGCGGGAGTGTGCGGCGCGGGTAACGGCGCCTGCCTGGCGGCGTGGCTCGGCGAAGGTGCCGTTATCGCGCTCGTCCATCTTCTGTGCGGCCTCTTCCAGGGCGGTGTAGGCCTCGCGGGACTTTTCCTCGCGGTAGTTATTGAACTGGCTCCACAGGTTCGATGCGGTCTTAAAGGCCACGTTCAGCGTGGTGGGGTTCATGGGGGTGGAACACTCCTTAACTCAGATTTATCAATTCGCTTTCACCCAGCATAGTGACGTGGTGGGCGGTGTACCACCGTTGGCGTCGCGGCGTGCAGCGGGAACGCGCTAGAAATAGACCGCTTGGTTCAGAATCCACGATTATTATTCACCTGATTTTTCGTCAACCTCGCAGTTTGCAGGCTTGCAAAGGTATCACCATTACAGAATCGCTACCGTGCAAACTGAACAGCTTGGTACGTTTTTTCTCAACACACCAACGACGACCAGCAAAGGAGGTGACCATGAGCCCGCGACTTTCGGCTTCCGCGCCCTTGGATTATGAAAGCGAAGAGGAAGCACATGCGCCCGAGCGCCTGGCCCTTTCCTTTGAGGTAATCCCGCCGCGCCACGATGCCGATGCCGCCAAGATCGACCGCCTATTAGAGGTCCTGGAAAGCTATCACCCTGATTACATCGCGGTCACCAGTTCCCAGCGCTCCGGTTGGTTGGAGGGAACCGCGGCTTTCATTGAGAAGATTTCGCAGAACACCTCTATGCGCCCCCTGGCGCACCTTGCCTGCACGGCCGGGACGCGCGACGAGCTCATCGGGTGGATCAATCGCTTGGTGGATGCCGGCGTGCGCGGCCTGCTGGCCCTGCGCGGGGATCTCCCGGAAGGGGGCATGCCCGAGCACTACCTGCAGCATGCCGATGAACTGGTTCGCCTCATCCGCCAGCTGGAAAGCCACCAGGCCGCCCGCTTCGCCGCCGGCCGCCTCGCGGTGAGCGTGGCGTGCTACCCCAGCGGCCACGCCGAATCCAAGAACGAGGACGAAGACTTCGACGTCCTGCTCAATAAGCAGCGCCTCGGCGCGGACTTTGCCATCACCCAGCTTTTCTTCGACGCGGAGGACTTCCTCCGCTTCGCCCAAAGGGCGAAATTGGCCGGGGTAAAAATCCCCCTCATTCCGGGGATTATGCCCATGACCAGCCTGCGCCGGTTGGAGCGAATGGGGCAGCTGTCCGGGCTGACCGTACCCGAGAGGGTGCGCAACCAGCTCGCGGCAGCGACAACCCCAGAAGAGGAATACGAAATCGGCATGGAGCTTAGCGCCCAATTGGCCCGCACCATCGTGGCCGGCGGCGCGGACGGCCTCCATATCTATACCCACAACAATCCGGACATTACCCAAGACCTGTTATCTCGAATCGGAGTAAGCAATGACGAACACTAATTTCCCCAAGGCGACGATTGAGGGCTACCCTCGCGTCGGCGCTAACCGCGAGCTCAAGCGCGCGCTGGAATCCTATTGGGCCGGCCGCATCGATGCAGAGACCTTTGAGTCTGCCGCTCATTCCCTGCGCTTGGATACCTATAACCGCTTGCGCGACCTCGGTCTTACTGAGGACTATGCCATTCCAGCCGACGTCGCTTACTACGACCAGGTGCTCGAGACCGCACTGACCGTGGGCGCCGTAGCCGGCGAGACCCTGGATGATGAGTTCACCTTGGCTCGTGGCAATAAGGACACCGCGCCGCTAGAGATGACTAAGTGGTTCGATACCAACTACCACTACATCGTCCCAGAAATTTCTGATGACCAGGACTTTAAGGCGCACCCACAGCGCGTTATCAAGCTAGTGGAAGAAGCCCGCGCAGCAGGTCACACCGTGCGCCCATACCTCGTCGGCCCGGTTACCCTGCTGGCCCTGTCCAAGCAGGCCGAGGGCGCGACCAAGTCCCCGCTCGACCGCTTGGATGATGCCGTCAAGGCCTACCAGGAGGTACTGGCCGAGCTGGATAAATCCGGCGTGAAGTGGGTACAGCTGGCCGAGCCTGCCCTGGTAGCGGACCTGACCGTTGCCACCGATGAGGAGCTTGCTGCCCACATCAAGAGCGCCTATGAGTCCATCTTGGGTGCGGACAACCGTCCGCAAGTCTACCTCACCACCCCTTATGGCTCCGCGCGCAAGGGCCTTGAGGTCTTGGCGGAACTTAAGCCAGAGGCCGTCCAGGTGGATCTGTCCGTGGGCACCTTGGCTCTCGATGAGGGCTACCTTGAGCGCGTGAAGAAGCTGAACTCGCACGTGGTTGCTGGGCTTATCGACGGCCGCAATGTCTGGGCCGCCAACCTACGTGACCTGCGCTCCAAGTACGAGGACCTAGAGGGAAGCCTTGACTCCCTTTCTGTGTCTACCTCCGTATCCCTGCAGCATGTGCCGCACACCGTGGAGGCAGAAACCAAGCTGCCGGCCGACGTCGCCACCTGGTTCTCCTTTGCCAATGAGAAAGTCAAGGAAGTCGTAGCCCTCTCCCAGGGCCCACTGGAAGCGCCGGAGGCGTACAACATCAGCGACCGCGCGGTGCGCACCCGTGCTGACTCTGAGCGTATCCACAATGCGGCGGTGAAGGCGCGCATCGAGAAGCTGCCGGCCGGCGAGGTCAAGCGCGAGCCTGCCTTTGCCGAGCGCAACGAGGCGCAAAAGGAACTCGGCTTGCCGCAGCTGCCGACTACCACCATTGGTTCATTCCCACAGACCAAGGAAATCCGCCAAGCGCGTGCGGCGCACCGCAAGGGCGAGCTTTCCGACGCCGATTACAACGCCGCCCTCAAGGATGAGGTCAAGTCCGTCATCGAGCTGCAAGAGCGCCTTGGCCTCGATGTACTTGTACACGGCGAGCCGGAGCGCAATGATATGGTCCAGTACTTTGCCGAGCTGCTCGATGGTTTCGTAACCACCGAAAACGGCTGGGTCCAGTCCTATGGCTCCCGCTGCACCCGTCCGCCAATCGTTGTCGGTGACATCTCCCGCCCGGCTGCGATGACCACCGAGTGGTCCAAGTACGCCCAGTCGCTCTCGGAGCACCACGTCAAGGGCATGCTTACCGGCCCGGTGACTATCCTGGCCTGGTCCTTCGTGCGTGATGACGTCCACCAGTCCATCTCTGCGGACCAGCTCGGCGTCGCGCTGGCGGATGAGGTCCGAGACTTGGAAGAGGCCGGCATCGACATCATTCAGATCGATGAACCTGCCTTGCGTGAACTGCTGCCTTTGCGTGAGGAAGACCGCAAGGCCTACCTGGACTGGGCCGTGCGCTCCTTCCGCCTCGTTGCACTCGAGGCCAAGCCGACCACCCAGATCCACACCCACCTGTGTTACTCCGAGTTCGGCCAAATCATCGATGCCGTTGCCGGCCTCGATGCCGATGTCACCTCCATCGAGGCGGCTCGCTCCCGCATGGAACTGCTCGAAGATATCGACGAGACCTTCCATTCCGAGATTGGCCCGGGCATCTACGATATCCACTCCCCACGCGTGCCCTCCGTGGCGGAGATGGCCGAGCTCATCCGCGCCGCGCTCAAGCACGTGCCGGTCGAGCGCCTGTGGGTCAACCCTGACTGCGGCCTGAAGACTCGCGGCTACGAGGAGACCGAAGCCTCTCTGCGCAATATGGTTCTGGCCCGCGATGAGGTACGTGATTCCCTCTAAGTCCTCTTAACCTCACAGAATCCCGGCTGGGAAATGGGCAACTAGCCCTTACTTGGCCGGGATTTCTCGTTTTGCCTTGCTGCGCTTGTTGATCCACCCGATGATCATCGGCAGCACGGAAATTGCCACCACAATCAGCATGATGATGTCGATGGAGTGAGCAATGCCCGGGATACCGCCCAGCAGGACACCGACGAGCAGCATGGAACCTACCCAGCCGATGCCGCCGAGAATATTCCAGCGCAAGAAGGAGGAGTAGCCCATTTCCGCGGTGCCGGCGGCGAAGGGGACGAAAGTGCGCACGATTGGAACGAAGCGGCCTAATACTAGGGCCACCGGGCCGTGGCGCTGGAAGAAGTCTCCCGCGCTATCGAGGTGCTCAGTGCGCAGGACGCGGGCATCGTCCTTGAAGAGTTTGCGCCCGAAGCGGCGACCCAAATAGAAGCCCACTTGGTCGCCTGCGAAGGCAGCCACTGCTGCTACGACAAAGAGCAGCCAGGCATTGATGTCTAGCTCGTGGCGCAGGATTGCGGCGGTAACGAGCAGCGAATCGCCCGGCAGGAAGGGGAAAAGCACGCCGGATTCGATGAAGATGACCACGGCTACGCCGAGCAGAATATAGGGTCCAAAACTGTGGAGCAGGGAGCCTGCATCCATAAGGTTGTGGAGGGAGGACAAGAAATCCATGTGTGGATCCTTTCGTAGTGCTTTCTTTAGTATCCTCTGCACATTGCGAAATTGCTGCGAATCAGCTGGGTGTCCGAATGGAACCGGTATGTTTCTTTTCTCGTCTTGGCTTTCGGGTAAGAAACATCACTAGCGTGGAGGTATGAATCACTCCGCATTCCGCAATAGCCAAGACACCTTCCTTTCTGATGCCCTTGCCGGGCTCATCGCCCACCACCCCGATGCCTGCTGGCACGACGTCGGATTCATCGGCCGCACCACGCCACTGCGCACCGGGGACGGTGATCCAGCAGTGGCGGTGATTTCCGGTGGCGGTTCCGGTCACGAACCGATGCACGCCGGGTTCGTCGGCCAGGGCATGCTCGCTGCGGCCTGTCCGGGACTGCTTTTTACCTCCCCCAACGCGGTGCAAGTCAGCGAGGCCACCCAGTGGGCGGACCAGGGCAGGGGAGTAGTCCACGTGGTGAAAAATTACACCGGAGACGTCATGAATTTCACCGTCGCCCGCAATGCTGCCGAGGCGGTAACCACGCGCACGGTGTTGGTAGCCGATGATCTTGCCACTGATGGCCACGAGGATGGCCCCGGCCGTCGCGGCACGGGGGCAACCATCCTGGTGGAAAAGGTCGCAGGCGCTGCTGCCTACCGCGGGGACGACGTGGATAAGGTTGCTGAATTAGGGCAGCGCACTGCGGATAATTCTCGCAGCATGTCCGTGGCGTTGGGTGCCGGTTTTATGCCGACTACCGGCCGCGAGACCTTTGATCTTGCAACCGGTCAGATGGAGGTGGGAGTGGGCATTCACGGTGAGCCGGGCACGCATACCGAGCAGGTAGATAGCGCGAGCGCCATCGTGAATCAGGTCCTGGATAAGATCGTGCCAGCCCTTAAGCTGGGTCAAGGCGATGAAGTGGTGTGCCTGGTCAACGGCTTAGGCGGCACCACCCCGCTGGAGCTGAGTTTGCTCTTTGGTGAGGCCTCCGCGCAGCTGGCCCAGCGAGGCGTCACCGTAGCTCGGTCGTTGGTGGGATCCTATGTCACCGCAGTCAATATGCACGGTGCTTCCTTTACTCTGCTCAAGGCAGATGCGGAGCTGCTCGAGCTTGTCGACGCCCCCACTGCCGCCCCCGCCTGGCCGCACACCCTGGGCCGCGCGAAGGCGGTGGAACCCGCCACCATCACCTTCCAGGATGAACTTTCTACCGAGGGCGAAGAGAATCAGTGGCTCACCGCCTTTGTGGAACGCCTGCAAGCCTCTTTTGAAGCGCTTACTGAGCTAGACCGCCGGGCCGGCGACGGCGACTTTGGCCAGAACATGGAGGCTGCCTTCGGTGGCATCAAGCTTCCCCTGCGCGGTACGGATACCGAGATCTTCACCGGGCTGGCCAAGCGCCTGCTCGTCCTCGCCGGTGGTACCTCTGGCGCTGTCTTCGGCACGCTCTTTAACGAGCTGGCCCGGGCGGAGTCGCTGGCGGACGGGCTCAATGTAGCGGCTGACCTAATCCACGAGCTCGGCGGCGCCCAGCGCGGTGATCGCACCATGCTCGATGCCCTCATCCCGGCTGCAGAAAAAGCCCGCGAGCTAGGGGCGAAGGATCCGGACGCGGAGACCTTGCAGGAGCTTTTCGACGCCGCCCATGCCGGCGCCCTCGACACCGAGGATCTCGCGGCAAAGAAGGGCCGCGCCTCTTACCTGGGAGATCGCAGCAAGGGCGTTATCGATCCGGGCGCCATCGTGGTCAGCTGGCTCTTTGGGGGAGAACCTCTCTCAGCGCACTAAGCGAGCTGAGATCTCCCATACCGGTACGGTCGAGGTGGAGCGCATGCAGACCCGCTGTGCGAGCTCCCTGTACGTCGTTGGCCAGGGAATCGCCCACCATGAGCGTGTCTGCGGGGGCCACTCCGAGCTGGCGGCAAGCAGCGAGGTAGGCCTCCCGTTGTGGTTTGGGGCAGCCGAGGTCGACGGTGGGGATGAGGAGGACGTCGGCAAGCGCAAGGCCCGTGGCCTCCAGCTTCGCCTGCTGCATTTCGCGCTCGCCGTTGGTGAGTATGCCGACCTGAAAGCCGGATTCGAGGGCCCAGGTGAGGGTGGGCAGGGCGTCGGAAAAAGCGCGCCATTGATCCCGGTAGGCGGAAAGATAGCCGTCGTAGGCGGCCAGCGCTTCGGCATCGCTCATTTCTTGGCCGAGGAATTCGCGGCAGCGCGCCGCGCGCTGGCCGTGGTGGGAGACCTCGCCGCGCTCATAGGCTTGAAACCATTTTCGTTCAATGGCCGCGAACCGCGCATGCTGGCCCTCGGGCAGGCCGAGCTTGCGGCACCACTGATCCACCGCGTCTCGGGCCGCGCCGGTGTGATCGAGCAAGGTGTCATCCAGATCAAAAAGAAGCGCGCGAATCATGCCTTCAGGCTAGCGCGATCGCTGACAGCGTTATGTCATGCGCGGCAGGCACGCGTTAAATTCTTTACAATGGCTGGCATGACTCAGAAGACCGCAACTGCAACGATGCATACCAACTACGGTGACATTGTTATCGATCTCTTCGGTAACCATGCACCGGTAACCGTTGAAAACTTCATCGGCCTGGCCAAGGGCGAGAAGGACTACTCCTCCCAGAATGCAAAGGGCGAGCAGTCCGGCCCGTTCTATGACGGTGCAATCTTCCACCGCATCATCGATAACTTCATGATTCAGGGCGGCGACCCGACCGGCACCGGCCGCGGTGGCCCGGGATACCAGTTCCAGGATGAATTCCACCCGGAGCTGCAGTTCGATCGCCCATTCCTGCTGGCCATGGCTAATGCCGGCCCAGGCACCAACGGCTCCCAGTTCTTCATCACCGTGGCGCCGACCCCGCACCTGAACAACCACCACACCATCTTTGGCGAGGTAACTGACGCTGCTTCCCAGGAGGTCGTCTCCAAGATCGCCAAGGTGGATACCGACCGCATGGACCGTCCGCACGAGGACGTTGTTATCGAGTCCATCGATATCGCGTAATCGCCTTTTTCCTCGGGCCCGTCACCGCATTATTCGTGCGGCGGCGGGCTCGTTGCAGTTTTCCCGAGTTATCCACAGCTAGATCCCCGCCTAAAGGACTGACAACTTCATGACCATGGTGAGAAACTATGTCCGCGCTACCCCAGCGACCGCACTCATTGCCGCCGTGTGCATCATCGCTTGGCTGATTACCGCGGTGCAGGCGCGCACGCTAGGAGCCACCTTCTATGATTCCCCGCTCGCAGCGGATTGGGGCCTGTGGGGACCGGATTATCCCTTCCGCCCCCAGACTGCGCTGTCTTCGGAGTTCATGCACCTAGACGCGGGCCATTTGGCGGTGAATATGATCATGCTCCTGCTCATAGGCAGGGAAGTGGAGCGGACGCTTGGCACCGGGTTGTATCTTGCCGCTTATTTCACCTCTTGCCTAGGCGCATCCGCCATGATCTTGAAATTCGACTTCAATACCCCCACCGTCGGCGCCTCCGGTGCGCTCTTCGCGCTCATGGTCATGCTGGTAGGTGCTTATCGCCAGCGCGGACTCGATCTCCGCGCACCCATCGCCTTGGTTGTGGCGAACGTGGCCTATACCTTCCTGGCCAATGGCGTATCCCTGTGGGGACACGTGGGTGGGTTGTGCACAGGCCTCGTGTTGAGCCTTTTTCTCTATCGAAAAAGCCCCTTTCTTCGTTGGGGCGGTGTTGTTGTGGTGGCCGCGGTAATCCTCGCGCTCTTGGCCCAACAAGCTGGGTTTTGGGGATAACTGTGAATTTTGATCACCGGAAAGCATGTGCGAAAGAATTCCACAATGTTTATCCACAATGTGGATAACTACATTTTTGTAATTTGCCGAACGCTTTTCCGGAGTTTTCCCTGATCACGCTGGTCTAGACCGTGCGGAAGTAAGAAAATCCGCCTGTGGAAGTCCGTGAAAACAGTTATCCACAGGGTGTTAATAATTGTGTGAAATTCACATTTCACAGGCTTTCTCCACAGCCTGTGGATAACTTTCTACCCACTGTGTGAGCAAGACTGATAAATTTGGGTACTGACCTGCATAAGGAGCATTGTGGATTATCAACCTCGCGCTGTGATCGTCGGCGCAGGACCGAATGGACTCACGGCCGCGGCGCGTTTGGCCATGGCTGGCTGGAGTGTGGATATCTACGAACGGACCGACTGGGCCGGTGGTGCGGCAGCCTCCTCTGCGGAGATTTTTCCGGGCACGATTGTGGATCTCGGAGCGGCCGGGCACCCTTTTGGCGTGGCGAGTCCGGCGTTCCGCGCCCTCGATCTGGAATCCCATGGTTTGCGGTGGCTTAACGCCCCCTATCCCATGGCCCATCCGCTAGAGGGAGCCCCGGCCGGAATCCTGCAGAGTTCTTTGGCGGATACGGCCGCGGAGTTGGGAGCCGATGCTCGCGCGTGGACGCGGTTGCACGGACACATTGTCCGGCACATTGATGAGCATGTGGCGAATGCACTAACGCCGTTGGTGCGTTGGCCCGATCGCCCCGTGCGCTTGGCACAGTTCGGCGCGGCCGGCATCGCGCCCGCCAGTCAGCTCGGGCGGGTGGCATTCGATACGCCACAGGCGCGCGCCCTCTTCGCAGGCAGCGCGGTACATGCGATTACCTCGCCTACTAGGCCACTTACCTCCGCATTCGGCCTGCTCTTTGGCGGGTTGGGCATGACCCGCGGCTGGCCCGTGGTGGAGGGTGGCACCGGAGCTCTTATCGACGCCCTCTTAAACCTCCTCCGTTCCCACCACGCCCGCCTCCACACCGGATGCGAGGTCACCGATCTGCGGGAGCTGCCTCAGGCCGATGCGACCATCCTGAACCTCACCCCGCAGCAGATCCTGGGGCTGCGTGGGCTGGAGCTTCCCAGCCGTGTTCGCCGGAGCCTGGCGCGCTGGCGATATGGCAGCGCCGTCTTCAAAGTGGACTTTCATCTCAGTGAGCCCGTCCCATGGGTCGATCCGCGCGTGGGCCAAGCCGGCACCGTGCATGTGGGAGGCACGGTGGAGGAGATCTGTAGGGCAGAGGGGGACGTCGGCAAGCGGCGAATGCCCGAGCGACCCCTAGTATTGGCCTGCCAACAATACGTGGCCGACCCTTCCCGTGGGCTTACGCTGTGGACTTATGCGCACGTCCCGCGCGGCTATGCGGAGCGCTATCCGGGTGAGGTAACCGAGCTGATTACTGCGCAGATCGAACGCTTTGCCCCTGGTTTTCGGGATACCATCCTGGCTACCCACGCCACTAGCCCGGCCGAGTTGGAGCGGTGGAACCCTAACCTGGTCGGTGGCGATATTGCCGGCGGCGCGATGACTGGGCTGCAAACTCTGCTGCGGCCACGCCTTTCGGCCCATCCGCATCGCCTTGCTCCAGGAGTATTTATGGCCTCCAGCTCCGCAGCTCCCGGCGCTGGCGTGCACGGCATGCCGGGATGGTGGGCCGCCGAGGAAGCACTCAGCGGGTGGAAAGGCGGCGCTGCCAGAAAAAGAGGCCCGCGCCGATGAGCCAGAGAGTCGCAGCGGCGAAGTACCCAGGGATGGTCGTGGTGCGGGGTAAGTAGGAACTGCCTGGGACGAGCCCTGCTATGACAGGCTCGAGGAGGAAGCCCAGGACGGCGAGATAGTCGAACCACCGGAACTGGGCCGAGGCCGCGCCGGCCAGCCCCAATACCGGTCCAGAGATGAGCGCCAGGATAAACCACTGGGCGTTGTACTCAAATGCCTCGCGCCAGTTGTACACACCGAAGACCACGAGCAAGGCGTAGTGCACGGCCAGCATCAAGACGATAATTCCCGTGCCGGCCAGGGGTGCCTTGAGCCACCGGCCCGAAAAATTCTTGCCTATGAGGTAGCTAAAGATTCCCCACACCATGCCCGAGCCCAGGACATTGCCTAGGTAGTTGCGCACGGAAAGGCGGAAGGGAGCGGCGCCGGTGAGTAGGGTGGTATCGGAAAACGCGATGTGAACGGCCGCGTAGGCCACAGAAATGATGAGGCCAGCAGCAAAAATGTGGCGAGACATGTGGCTCCTAGATATGAAAACCCTCGCCACCTACAGGAAGGGGGCGAGGGAACAGGCTGGGAGGTCTAGCTTAGCGCCATCCCATGGTCATCAGCAGGCCGATGATGGCCAAGCCAAAGCCAATGCCATAATTCCAAGCGCCGAGGTCCGCCATGAACGGGATGTCCTGGCCAGCGAGGTAATTGACCACGAGCCACAGCAAGCCGATGACCATCAGGCCCAGCATGATGGCCACGTACCACTTCGGGGTGCCCTCCGAATTGATCTTGACGGGGGTGCGGTTGGTAGCAGAGCTCGAGGTAGGGACGGAGGAGCTCTGAGAAATCTTTGACTTCGGCATAAGATACCTTTTCTAGATTTAAGTTCTTATCTAAGTTCGTACTGAGACCTTAGGATACCAGCAGCTATGGCTGCGGCAGAAGTGCAGCGGGGTCGAAATTCCACAAGCGGACCTCAATGTTTTGATCCTTACGCATGGTATCGCCTGGATTCACAGAGGCCCAGCCAATCTTATTGTTATCCACCAGTGCGCCGGTCGGCACGGGCTCACCCGGCACTAGCTGGCCAGTCCAGCCAGCCGCGCGGAGTTCATCTTCGGCCTGCTTCTGACTCTGTCGTACCAGGTCAGGAGCCTTAAAGAGCATGCCATTGGAGACCTCAATGGTGACCGGCTTGCCCTTTTCCAGCTCCGCGCCCTCATTGGATACGCTCAGCACCGTGCCCTTCGGCTCCAAAGAATCGACCTCGCGCACGTCTACATCAAAGTCACTGGATTCGAGGCGGCTCTGGGCATCTTCTACATTCATTCCGGAAACATTGGGCACGCGCTTCTTTTCGACGCCCTTAGATACCGTCACCCGTACCTTCGATCCCTTAGACAGCTGCGTGCCGCCGGCCGGATCCTGCTTGATGATTTGGCCGGCTGGTGCTTCATCGTTTTCCTCCGAAACGTCGGAGTTGAGTGCTAAGCCGGCCTCTTCGAGGGCCTGGGAGGCTTCATCCAAGGTCATGCCGGTGATGTCCGGGACATCTGTAATTTCCTTACCGGAGGACACAGTCAACGTTACCGAGGCATTCTTTTGCAGCTCGGAACCCGGGGCGGGGTTGATGCGGATGACATTATTGCGAGGGATATCCGGGTTGGCTTCCTCGTTGACGGTAACCTGCAGGCCCATGTCTTCGAGTTCCTTAACCACCTCATTGCGTGGGCGGTTTTCCACCTCTGGCACGATGATCTTGTCGTGCGGGGCAGATTGGGTCTGGCGTGGCTTTTCGGGATCCTCCTTGTCATTGGAGAAGAAGTCCCAGGCGAAGTAGCCCACGATAGCTACCAAGAGGGCGGCCAAGAAGGCAGCCAACCACTTCATCCAGCCGCCGCCCTGCTTGTCGTCGTCCTCGGAGGGTCGGGTGGATTGAATCGGTGCGCGGTGCGCGGCCGCGGCGGGGGCGGCGGCTCCCACCATCTCGGTAGGCTGCTCGACCTCGTCCTCATTAACGTGCATGCGCGCTGCCGCGGTGACCTGTCCATTGCGCAGGCGTTCCAAATCGCCGGCCATCTCCCAGGCGGATTGGTAACGATCCGCAGGGTGCTTCGCCATTGCGGTAAGCACCACCGCATCAATATTGACGCGCTGGGTGGGGGTTAGTGAAGGATCCGCGATGAGCTCCGACGGTGGTGTCGGCTCTTCCTGTACGTGCTGATAAGCAACCGCAAACGGGGTTTCGCCCTCAAATGGGGTCTGACCGGTAAGGGCCTCGTAGAGCACGCAGCCCAGTGCATAGACATCCGAGCGGGCATCCGCGTTCTTACCGCGGGCTTGCTCGGGAGAAAGATATTGGGCAGTGCCGATAACGGCGGAGGTTTGCGTCATCGCCGAGGTGGAATCATCCAAGGCGCGAGCGATGCCGAAGTCCATCACCTTCACCTGGCCGGTGTTGGTGAGCATAATATTTGCTGGCTTGATATCGCGGTGGATAATGCCGGCTTCGTGCGAGGCCTGCAGTGCATCCGCTACCGGCTTGAGGATATCCGCCGCTTCTTGGGCGGATAGTGCTCCATCCTCGCGAATGATATCGCGCAAGGTGCGACCATTGACCCGTTCCATGACGATATACGGGATGGTCATGCCATCTAGCTCGGTTTCCCCGGTGTCATAAACCGCCACGATATTGGGGTGATTCAACTTGCCCGAGTTCTGGGCCTCGCGGTAAAAACGCTCCCGGAAGTTGACGTCGCGCGCCATTTCCGGGCGGAGCATCTTTACCGCAACCTGGCGGCCTAGGACGGTGTCTTCGGCGGCATAGACCTCAGACATGCCGCCGGCGCCGATGATCTCGCCTCTCCGATAGCGGTCATTGACCATCGCTTAGTCACCCTCCTGTGTCAGTAAATCAGCCAAGTCTCCGGGGAGCTCATTAGCCTGCGAGTTTACTGGAGTATCCAGCTCAGGTGTGTTTTCAACGTGCGTATCCTGCGGATTCTGTTGCGTCGGTAGGGCCGGGGGCTGCTGTTGATGGGTGGGCGAGTGGCGCGTAGGTGTCTCACGGTGAGTAGTACGCGGAGTCTCTTCTTGCTCCGTCTCCTGCGGCTCGGTTTCTGTCACCGTCACCGGTGCTGGGGCCTCTTCCGTATCTTCGTCCGGGGTGTCTTGGTGGGTGGTGGTGGGATCGCGGTACTCCGTAACCACCGAGGTTTCCAGCGTGCTGGAGGGTGCGCTCGTTCCCTCGCTATCGCTTAGCTGCTGGTAGGCGAGGTAACCACCGCCGGCCAAGGCTGCGAGGAGCAAGGTGATGCCCAGGCCCTTCAGAAAGGAGGAGCCACCCTTCGATTCCTTAACTGGAGCGGTTCCCGCTGCCGGATGGATCGTGGTGGGTTGGGCAACGTTGCCCAGCATCTCCGTCGAGGCGGACGGCGATGGCTCTGGTGCGCGCTGCGTTAGCGGTGCGGACTTGGGCTGTGGCGGGCGCTTGCCCAAGCGGACTGCGGAGATGGCTAGAGTGAACTCGTTGCCATCGGCGTAGCGGGTGGCTGGATCCTTGCGCAACGCAATGCGAATGAGCTCGCGAGCTGGGGCGCTGATATTCGTCGATAGCGGATCCGGCTCCTGGTTGATATGCGCTAGGGCGATGGACACGGAGGAATCTCCGGTAAAGGGACGCTTGCCGGCGAGCATTTCATAGCCAACGACGCCGAGCGAATAGACGTCGGAAGCCGGCGTGACATCCTTTCCCTGTGCTTGCTCGGGGGACACATACTGTGCGGTGCCTACCACCATGCCGGTGCGAGTAAGCGGCACGGCTGCGGCCGCCTTGGCAATGCCAAAGTCCGTGATCTTGACCTGGCCATTTTGCGTAATGAGCAAGTTGCCGGGCTTAATATCGCGGTGCACGAGCTCCATGCGGTGAATGATGGACAGGCCATGTGCAGCCTGCTCGAGGACGTCGAGAGCCAGCTCCTCCTGGAGCGTATTTTCGCGCGCCAGCAGGTCTGCAAGGGATTCGCCACGGACGTATTCCAAGGCCATGAAACAGAATTTGCGGCCGTTGTCTTCCAGCTCGCGGTAGTCATAGGTAGCTACCACGTTCTCGGACTGAATAGATTCGGCCGATTTCGCCTCGTTGCGGAAACGCGAGAGGAACTCTTGGTTATCGGAAAATTCCGGGCGTAGAACCTTGAGTGCGACCTCCCGATCATTGCGGGTGTCATCGGCCAACCACACGGTGGACATTCCGCCGTGGCCGATTACCCACTGCAGCTCGTAGTCGCTGCCAATCAGTGCCTGGAGATGTTCCTTATTCTCGGCGCTATTCATTACTGCTCCCCCTGGTATGCGCGCAGGATAGCGCGGCCAATTGGGCCGGAAACCTTGCCGCCCGTCGCGGACTCACCTAAGTTACCACCATTTTTTACCACGACGCCCACTGCGATATCCCGCTCCGGATCGAAGGCAACGTACCACACGTGCGGGGCTAGGCCCTCGCCATGCTCAGCGGTACCGGTCTTGGAAGCAAAGCCATTGCCATCATATCCAGCGGAGGAACGCTCCGAGGCATACATCAAATCAGTAAGCGTAGCCGCAGTTTCCTCGTTAACCGCCTGGTCCGCCTTCTTTGGTTTGGTGGTGCGGATGTCCTTCATCTGGGAGTCGGTAATGCGATTGACCAGGTAAGGCTGCATGCGGGTGCCCTTATTGGCCACGGTGCCCGCCATAACAGCGGCTTGCAGCGCGGTCATGGTGACATCGCGCTGACCAATGGCGGACTGCGCCGTGGCCGCCCCATCCGGCAAATCGCCCAAGGTACCGGCGGAGGTGGAGACGCCCAGGTCATAGTTTTCTCCCACGCCAAAGGCCTTGGCATACTTGCGCAACTCATCTGCGCCAAGCTGCTCCGACATCTCCACAAAAGCGGTATTGCACGATAGTGCAAAGGCGGTCTGCAGGGTCACCGCATCTTGGCCGTTGCACTTTTGGTTGGCATAGTTAGTCAGCTCCGTCACCGTGTCTGGCAAGGTAATGACATTGGAACCGGTCAAGGTGGAGGAAGGATTAAAACCGTTGTTCAGACCGGCCGCGGTGGTGATGATCTTGAAAATTGAACCGGGAGGTAGCGTTTCTGCACCGGCGTGGTTGACCAGCGGCTGTCCCTCCTGCTCTTGCAGGTTGGCCCAAACATCCTCGGCGGAATCACCCATCAGATCATTGGGGTTGTAGCCGGGGTTGGAGGCCATGGCCAGGATCTTGCCGGTCGAAGGCTGAATGGCAACCGCTGAGCCTTCGTAACCCGGGCCCACAAGCTGATCATAGGCAGCCTGCTGGAGTGCAGGATCGATGGTGACCTCTACATTTGCGCCCTGCTTCGGCTTATCGGCCAGAGCATCGAGCCAGTTTTGCTTCATCAATGAATCATCGGTGCCATTGAGGATGTCATTTTGGGAGGACTCAAGTTCCGAGGCACCAAATTGGCTAGACAGGTAGCCGGTCAAGTTGCCAAAGGCCGGTGAATTAATGGGGTAGGAGCGCGAGTAGGTCTCGTCTGGGTTCTGCGTCGACTGTGCCAACACGGTATTGCCTGCAAAGATCTGGCCGCGCGGGGTGGTCTGCATTTCCATGAAGCCGCGCATATTCCGCGGATTATGGGCGTATTTATCTTCAGAAAAAGCCTGAATCACCGTCAAGTTGACCAGCAAGATGGCCGTCAAAATGATGGCGAATAGGGACACTAGACGGATGGATCTATTCATCGGTGAGCCTCCTGGACCGACGGGAACATGGAGGTATCGCTCGGCGCATTGCTCGAGGTCTCCTGCATGGGGCGACGAGCCGCGTTAGAGATCCGCAGCAAGATCGCCAATAACACATAGTTAGCCATGAGAGAGGAACCACCGGCAGACATGAACGGCGTGGTCAAACCGGTCATCGGCAGCAGGGCAGAAATGCCGCCGGTGACCACGAAGACCTGGACTGCCAAGGTAAGAGAAAGACCGGAAGCCACCAGCTTGCCATAGGTATCGCGGGTGCGCAGCGCAGTGCCAAAGCCGCGGATGGCCAGCATACCGAAAAGCACCAGTACGCCGGCAAGGCCAATGAGGCCGAACTCCTCACCTATTGCGGCAAGGATGTAATCCGAGTGGGCCACCGGAACGAGTTCTGGATGCCCCTCGCCCAAGCCGCTGCCAGAGATGCCGCCGGAAGACAAGCCGAATAGCGACTGGGAGAGCTGGAAACCCGTGACGTCATAATTGCCCAGCGGGTCTAAGAAGTTAGAAAAGCGTTGCTGGATTTTCGCGGAGATCTGATAAATACCAAAACCGCCCACTCCGACGAGGACCACGCCGATAAGCAGCCAGCTCACTCGGCCGGTGGCCATAAACAGCATGCCAAGGACGGTGCTAAACAGCAGCAGCGCTGGGCCGAAGTCATTGGAGATACCCATGATGACGATCGCGACGGCCCAAATGATCAGGATGGGTGCGAGGTCACGCAAACGCGGCAGGGAGATACCCAGTACTCGGTATCCCGCCACGGTAAATAGGGAGCGCTTCTGCGTCAGCAGCATGGCAAAGAACAAGATCAGCAAGATCTTGGAGAACTCGCCGGGCTGGATTGAAAACGGACCCAAGTTTATCCAGATGCGTGCCTCCACGTCCGCAGGCTGCGGCCATACCAGCGGCAGGGCCAGCAGGACAAGGCCTGCGGCACCCAAGATATAGGAGTAGCGCGTCAGCGAGCGGTGATCCTTCAAAATGGCCAAGACCAGCACGAAGAGTACGAGTCCGACGACGGTCCACATGACCTGACGCACCGCGAGCCCGCTTTCTTTAACCAGATCTAGGCGGGCCAACATGATGAGCCCGATGCCATTGAGGATCGCCACGATGGGCAGCATGATCTGATCGGCATAAGGTGCTAAGAAGCACATCACCAGATGGGCGACGGTAAAGATGCCAATGAACCCGCCAATGAGATAAACCAGGTCCATGGTCAGAGCGTTGTCCTGGGAAAGCTCCAAGCTCACCAAGGTAATAGCGAAGACAATGGCGGCTAGGATGAGCAGGCCGAGTTCGGTTCCTCGGCTAAAAAACTTTTTCACAACCTACACCTCCCGGCAGGTGACGCCAGGCTTGTTTTTCTTGGCATCCTTCTTATCTTTTTGGCTCGGCGCAGTGATACATGGCTTGAGCGCCTTATCGCCCAAATCATTGACTTGCTGCTGCACCTCACCCAGATCACCAGTGGAGAGATGGTCGACGGCGCTGCGTTCAGATTCCGGTAGGTCCGTAACCTTTAGCGGTGCAAAGTCGCCCTTGCATGGCTCGCCGGAAAAGAGGAGCGAATTGCTGTCATTGATGCACACGTATTGGTTCGTGGAGTGTAGTTCCTTGCCAAAGACGGAGTAATCAGCACCCTGTTGGATGGTGATTTCCTGTGCCTCGTTGGTAGCTACGTAATAATTATTGGACAAGAAGTTTTTTGCCCACAGTCCGGCACCGATGACCAGTGCGAGGACGATGAGCAGGGCAAGAAGGACCTTCCAGCCGGTCTTTCGGCCGGAAGTTTCCTCCTCCGCTTCGTCCTCAGTGGGCTCCGGGCGCTCGTCCTCGGCATCCGCCATGACGGCCGGCGGAATTACCTGAGGCTTGCGGGAGAGCTGTGCCGCCCGCGAGGCGGAAGAATCCGGATGGGTTGGGTCTTCCGTAGGGCCCGCGAGGGCGCCCACGCGGAATGGTTTGTGCTCCTGGGGGCTTTCCTCAGTTACCTCACCGATAACCACGGTGACATTATCCGGGCCTCCGGAGCGGATGGCTAGGTCCACCAGGGTGGAGCCGGCCTGCTCAATGCTGCCTTGCCCCAGTGCGGTCTCAATAGTGGAGGCGGTTACCGGATCCGAAAGCCCATCGGAGCACAACAGTATACGGTCGCCGGGCTTGGCGTCGAGAGTAAATAGCGTTGCTTCGACCGGGCGGCCCGTATAGGCCTTTAGAATGAGGGACTTTTGCGGGTGCGACGAGACATCGCCTGGGTCCAGTTCGCCCTTATCCACCAGGGATTGCACGTAGGTATCATCCTTGGTGATCTGCTCGAGTTTGCCGTCGCGCAGCAGGTATCCGCGGGAATCACCCACATGGCAGACGCCGAAATCCGTGCCGTTGAAGAGCATGGTGGTTAGCGTGGTGCCCATGCCTTCGGTTTCTGGATGGGCCTTGACGTGATCACTGATGGCCTCATTGGCCTGGTCAGCGGCCGCTTCCAGCAGTGCTTTAGTGTCTTCTTGGCCCGGATCTTGGTCCAAAATTTCTAGGTGGTTGACCATCAGCTCGGAGGCAACCTCGCCTGCCGCGTGGCCGCCCATGCCATCGGCCAAGATCAAAAGGTGAGGACCGGCGTAGCCTGAGTCCTCGTTGTTATCGCGAATGAGGCCGCGATCGGACTTAGCAAAGAAGTTCAGCTTCAGTGTCATGCGTTCAACCTCACGGTAGTGCGGCCCAGCTTAATTTCGGAGTCCGCGCCGACTACCTCGGGTTGGTCGATGCGCACGCCATTGACAAAGGTGCCATTGCGAGATTCCAAATCTTCTACTACCCATTCGCTACCGCGGCGGAATAGCCGGGCATGGTGGCCAGAAGAATAATCATCGCCCGTGACAAAATCGCAATCAGAGGCTCGGCCCAGCGTGCAATCCTCTAGTGTGCCCAATTCCATGTGGGAGCCTTGCAACGGCCCCTCAACGATGGACAGCTGCTTAATCGCTTCCCGACGCCGCGGTGCCCCCACCTTCTTCGACTGCTGGCGGATAGCACCGGCGGACTTATTGGTATCGCGGCGCATGGCGTTCAAGGCCACCAGGATAAAAATCCAGAGCAGAGCCAACAAGCCGATGCGAAGCGCCAGCATGATGACTGCATCCATGGCGACCTCCCTTCCTTAACTGAACTTAGTAGCTGTGCGAATCAAGGCCCGTGATGCGGACCTCGATGTGGGAATGGCCCATGGTGATCACGTCGCCGTCGGCAAGCAGCCAATTATCAATCGGCGTTTCATTCACGGTGGTGCCATTGGTGGACTGCAAATCCACCAGAACCGCATCCTGGCCGTTCCAGGTAATCTCCGCGTGCTGGCGGGATACGCCCGTATCCGGAAGGCGCAGGTCGGCGTCGTTGCTGCGGCCGATAATATTGGAGCCTTCTTGCACGTGATAAACGCGCGAGGAGCCATCCTGCAGCATCAGGTTGACTGCGGGGCCCTGCGGCTGCGGGGCGGGTTGACTATCTGGAGCGATGAAAGCGGTAGTTACCGCGTCATCAGCCGTATTCTCGTGCTGCTCGGTCATCTGGTCCTCCTGACCATCAAAGTCGTGGAAAATAGCCTCAAAACCGGTCTCTTCCGTGGGCTCGTGATCAATAAACGAGGACACGCGAAGCTGACCCGTGCGCAAACCAGATTCTTCTGCCACACGCACAATCACGGGGCCCGCGAGGGACCATCCGCTATTGCGAATGAAGCGCGACAACTGGTCTGCACAATCGGCCGGCAAATTGCGATCCTGCGACAAGTTCTCCAAATCCTTGGAGGAGACACCTACAGTCATCACGTTTGGACTATAAAGGTTGTCATCGTCGCCGCGCGCGAGATTGTCCTGAGCTTCTTGCTTCAAAAGCTCATCAATCTCCGCGGGAACGACCTTGCCGCCGAAGACAAGTGCCATGCCATTATCAAGGCCGCGTTGCATGGCGGAGTCCAGCTTCGCCAGCTTTTCTAAAAACGCCACGAGCTATTCTCCTTTCCACCATGCAGCGATCAGTAGCGATCAGTATAGTTTGTTCACTACCTCGAAACGTAGATGGCGACGCGAAAGTTCCCAGAAATTTCCCTTCTCTTTGCCCGAAATAGTTTATTTTTCCTGCAGATTTGTAGTTCTGAGCAGCATTCGTGGTATCTTTATCAAGTCGCTAAGACATCCACACCCTGCCCGGGTGGCGGAATTGGCAGACGCGCTGGCTTCAGGTGCCAGTGTTCGATAAGGACGTGCGGGTTCAAGTCCCGCCCCGGGCACCATGAGCAGTTGTACAAACTGCGACACCGGAGGTAACAAACTCGAAAGGGTTCGTGACCTCCGGTTTCTTTGTTTTTCTGAACTTTGGCGGGTTAAGGGTCAAAATGTGTGTCTGGCTCGGCGTGTCGCGGGGGTTAGATTTGGCCTTTTTGAATGCCGATTGAG
>NZ_JASPGY010000013.1:0-20973 GCF_030229765.1 Corynebacterium nasorum
CCGCACTGCCCATAGAATGATGTCACGGGGGAAATGACAACCGGAGAAGATACCCATGGCTGTGACTATTTCACGTCGCTCTTCCTACTGCCCCAACTTTGCAACAGCACCTTTCAGGGTCATATGGGGGCAGTGGAGAGAAGTGGTGGATCATTGGACGGCGGTGGATGCCGGAGTAGGCGTGGTGAGTTCCTCTTTCGACTCGGTCGGAGCCAGGTGAGCCGGATCCAGATCAATGCGGCGTAACAGCTGGGCGTTCAGGGCCACCACGATGGTCGAGGCAGACATTAAGATCGCGCCCACGGCCGGGGACAGCACGAACCCGATCGAGGCGAGCACTCCGGCGGCCAACGGCACGGCGAGGATGTTGTAGCCAGAGGCCCAGATCAGGTTCTGGATCATCTTGCGGTAGCTGGCCTGGGACAGCTCAATCATCGACAGCACTGCCCGCGGGTCATCACTGGCTAGGACCACCCCGGCAGATTCCATGGCCACATCCGTGCCGGCACCGATGGCGATACCGACGTCCGCGCGGGTCAGAGCGGGGGCGTCATTGACACCGTCACCGACCATGGCCACGCTCAAACCCCGGTCCTGCAGCTGCGTGACCTTGGTGTCTTTGTCCTGGGGCAGGACCTCGGCGAAGACCTCATCAATGCCTAGGTCCTGACCAACCGCCTGGGCCACCTGCTGCGCGTCGCCGGTGATCATCGCGACCTTCACCCCGCGGTCCTGCAGGGCTTTCACGGCGGCGCGGGATTCGGGGCGGATCTCGTCCTCGACGGCCACCGCACCGATGATCTGACCGTCGCGGACAATATGGAGCACACCGGCCCCACGCCCGGTCCAGGCGCTGGTGGTGTCGGTGAGCTCGGCCGGGGTGGTGAGGTTGAACTCGCGCAGCATGTTCGGCCCGCCCACGAGGATCTCAGCGCCATCGACAGTGGCCCGGACCCCTCGGCCGGAGGCGGCGCTGAAACCAGTTGCACGGATTTGCCGACGGGAGGCCTCGGGATGGGCGGCCGCGGCTGCCACGATGGCGCGGGCCACGGGGTGCTCGCTGTCGGCCTCCGCGGCGGCGGCTAGGGCCAGCAGCTCGCCCTCGGTGACGCCGACAGCTGCCGCGACACCGGTGACCGCGTGCGCACCCTCGGTCAGGGTGCCGGTTTTGTCGAAGAGCACCACGTCGATGGTGCGCATCCGCTCGAGCGCCATCCGGTCCTTGATGAGCACCCCGGATTTCGCGGCCCGCTCGCTGGAGATCGCAATGACCAGCGGAATCGCCAGGCCCAGGGCGTGCGGGCAGGCGATGACCAGCACCGTGACCGTGCGCACCACGGCATCGTCCGGGCTGCCGATGATGGTCCACACCACCGCGGTGATCAGAGCGGAGATCAGCGCGAACCAGAACAACAACGCCGCCGCCCGATCCGCCAGGGCCTGGGCCCGGGAGGAGGACTCCTGGGCGTCGGCAACCATGCGTTGGATCCCGGCCAAGGCGGTGTCCCCGCCGGTAGCCTCCACCCGGATGCGGACGGTGTTGTCGGTGGCCACGGTACCGGCGACCACCTTGTCACCGGTGTCGCGGAAGACGGGACGAGATTCGCCGGTGATCATCGCCTCATCGAATTCGGCGGCTCCGTCGAGGATGGTTCCGTCGGCCGGCACCCGGGCACCGGCCCTCACCAGCACGACGTCGTCGACGACCAGCTCGGAGATGGCCACGGTGCGGGTGGTTCCGTCGATGACTTTCTCGGCCTCATCCGGCAGCAGGGCAGCCAGCGCATCAAGCGCGGAGGACGCGGCCCCGAGAGCGGACATCTCCAGCCAGTGGCCCAGCAGCATGATGGTCACCAGCAGGGCCAGCTCCCACCAAAAGTCCAGCTCAAAACCGCCCAGCCCCAGAGTGGTGACCCAGGAGGCGACAAACGCCACGGTGATGGCCATGGCGATCAGGAGCATCATCCCGGGTTGGCGGGATTTCAGTTCTTTCCATCCGCCCTTGAGGAAAGGCGTTCCGCCGTAGACGAAGATGATCGTGCCCAGCACCGGGGGGATCCAGGTGGATCCGGAGAATGCCGGGAGGTGGTAGCCGAGCAGGTCGGCGACCATGGGGCTGAAAATAACGACGGGAATGGACAGGATCAGCGACCACCAGAAGCGGTCCCGAAACATTGCGGTGCTGTGTCCGGCGTGTTCGCCGTGACCATGAACGTGGTGGTCGTCATCCAGGGCGGAGTGCGGGTGATCGTGGGGCATCGCCTGGCCGTGGGTGCCGGCATCCGCGTGGTGTTCGTGGCTGGCATGATCCGGGTGGTGGGTGTGGTCTGCTTCCGGAGCGGGGTGATCACCATGGTGATCACCGGAATGGTGGGGAGTGCTCATGACGTTCCTTTCGCTCAACCCGGTCGGGGTCGAGATGATGGGTAAAACTGATCAGGATAAGACGGTGTAGCCAGCCTCCTCGATGGCCCGGCGAACCATCTCCGGAGGTACGACACCGGTGACCGTGACGGTGGAAACACCACCAGCAGCGAGATCAATCTGGACGTCGTCGACCTGGGGGAGGGCCTGAAGGGCCTGGGTCACGCTTTTCGCGCAGTGCCCGCAGGTCAGGCCGGTGACCTGGTAGCTAGGGGAGGACGCTCCTGCTGACGAGTCGCTGGCGGCAGGGATGGAGGCGGTGTCGGCACGTGAGGCAGGTCCGCAACAGCTGCAGCCGTGGGAGGCCATCGGCAAGAGGCGGGGCGGGGAGGTGATCATGGGAAAGCTCCTACGAGTCGGTGGGATGCGGCGATGCCACTCTCTAGCGTATACCCCCCGGGGGTATATTTTCAATGGGTGGAGGGAACGGCCCTCACGCGGAGCAGGGTGTGGTCATCGAGCAGCCTCCTCACTGTCGGGAGGGGACAGCGGGAGGCGGAGGGCAAACACCGCTCCGCGACCGGGTCCGGGGGAGGTGGCGGTGAGAGTGCCGCCGTGGGCCTCGATCAATGCCTTGGAGATGGTCAGACCGATACCGGACCCGCCGTCGTCCCGGCTGCGGGCGGCATCCCCCCGGTAGAAGCGTTCGAAGATGTATCTGAGCTGGTCAGGTGGGATGCCCTCGCCGTCATCGGCGACGTGGATGAGCGCGGTGGACGCCCCCTGTCGGTGGACGCTGATCCGGACCTGCCCGCCGGCCGGGGTGTGCCGTAGCGCGTTCGACAGCAGATTGCTCATCACCTGGCCGAAGCGTTGCCGGTCCACGAGCACCCGGGCGGTGTCTGTAATGGTCTCGACCTGTAAATCGACGCCTTTGTCAGCATAAGCTTCCCCCGCGGCAGCAGCGGCGGTATGGAGCAGATCCCCGAGCCCTTCCTGCGCCAGGTCCAGATCGATCCGGTGTTCCTGGGCCCGGGAGACATCGTCGATGTCTTCCATCAACCGGGTCAGGCGGGTGAGTTGGTCAGCCATGATCGTGTGGGTGGCATTATTCCAGTCCACGACCCCGTCCTGGAGACCATCGAGGTAGACCGTGAGCACCGATAAGGGGGTGCCCATTTCGTGGGCCAGATCAGAAAGCATCTGGCGGCGGACCTGTTCGGTGTGTTCCAGCCGGTCGGCCATGGTGTTGAAGGCATGCGCCAGGGTGGTGACCTCGGGGCCTGCTTTTCCGGCGGGCACGCGGATACGGGAGTTGCCGGCCGTCAGGCTGGTAGCGGCGTGGGTAAGATCCTGCAGGGGGGTGCGCAGACGACGCGAAAACCACATGCTGGCCAGTAGGGCGCTGATTAAGGCGGTGGGCAGGGCGACGGCCAGGGTGATCAGGTTGGCGCCCCGGTAGGCCTGCTCGGCATGGAACAGCTCCAGCGAGGGGTCCTCCCGGCCGGTCATCAACATATGATCATGGAATAGGGTCGGGCCCACCATCGTGGCCACGGCCGCGGCCACCAGCAGGCTAATCACCACGACCAACACCTGGGCGGCCAGGAAGCGGAAGGTTAGGCCGGGTCCGTGATTCATGGCTGCCCCATCCGGTAGCCCACGCCACGCACGGTGTCGATAAACCCCCGGCCCCGGGTGTCGGTGCCGAGCTTGCGACGCAAGTTGCCGATGTGGACATCGACGATGCGTTCATCACCGACCCAGGTGGTGTCCCAGACCTCGGTGACCAGGTCGTGGCGGGTCAGCACCTGGCCGGGGCGCAGGGCCAGGGCAACCAGCAGCTCGAACTCCGTGCGGGTGAGCTCCACGGTCGTCTCCCCCACCCGCACCTGATGGGCGACGGGGTCAAGGATGAGGTCACCGACGATCAAGGGGGTGGTCACCTGCGGTGGGGTGGTGCTGGTGCGCGGGCGGCGCAGCACCGCATGCACTCGGGTCACCAGTTCCCGGATGCTAAAAGGTTTGGTGATGTAGTCATCCGCCCCCAAGGTCAATCCGCTGATCTTATCGTCCTCGCTGCCACGCGCGGTGAGCATGAGGATGTAGCAGTCCGAGAAGGTGCGGATCCGTCGGCACACCTCCAGGCCGTCGAGTTCGGGCAGCCCCAGATCCAGGACCACGACATCGGGGGAAAAGCGACGGGTCTCGTCCACGGCCTGGGTGCCGGTGTGCGCCTGGCGGGTATCGAAGCCGGCCCGGATGAGGTAGGAGGCCACCATCTGAGCCAGGGGTTGTTCATCATCGACGACCAGCACCCGCCCCGGGGGCGTGGCGGTGGTCGGTGTGCGGTCAGCCATAGACCCCAGTATCGCTCCGGCCAGGGGGGAATACCACCCTCGCTCAGTGCCCGGCGGGGAAATCTTCATCAAATCTTCAAACATCACCCTTCGACCGCCGTCACCACTGTGCCCCACCCCGGGCGGGCGGCATCGTCTCCCCTGGTCGGTTCAGCAGGCGCCACCAGGGATTTCACTGCCTGCACCGCATACCCGGGGCGGGTAGAAGGACATCGCCCACGGCTGTGGGGTGGTGTTCCGGTGGTGACCCAGCCCACCGAATTCACCCCCTTTTTCGCCCTGTTATAAGGCTGTGAGCAGGGGTTTTGATTTCTAGTCCGTCAGGCACCCGTGCTAGATAAAGGTATGGCATCGACCTTGAGGCGGTGTCTTCTCACCGTCTTACCACGATCCAAGGAGATTGACGTGAAACGAGCAGTGATCGCAGCCGCCGCCCTTGCCCTCGCCCTCACGGGGTGTTCGGCTGCCGACCCGGAACCCACCGCCGACGGGACGGTGTCCCAGGATGCATTCCTGACTGCCCATGGCCTGGCCGACATGGACGCGGTGGAGATCATTGATCACCTCGACCGGCAGAAGGTCACTGAGCGTCCCACGGATCTGAAAGCCTCAGTGCGTGCCGATGAACTGCTGCTCTCGAGCGATGACCAGGAAGTCGTGGTCGATCTTCCCGACAATCAGACGTATGTCTCGATCGCACCCTATCTCACCTCCACCCACGACTGCTTCTACCACAGCCTCACGACCTGCCTGGGGGAACTCGACAATGAGGATATCCAGGTCACGATCACCGATGAGGCGACCGGTGAGGTGCTGGTGGACGAGGCGACAACCACCTTCGACAACGGGTTTATTGGCTTCTGGCTTCCCGATGATGCCACCGGCCTGATTGAGGTCAGCTACCAAGGGCGCACCGGCACCGCGGAGTTTTCCACCGCCGACGACGGTGCCACCTGTGTCACAGACCTGCACCTGACGTGATGGCTCAGCAGGGTCCTCACCTGCGCCTGTCTCCCGTGTCACTGAAATCTAACACCAAGGAAGGTTAAATCATGATGAACGGATTTTCCCGACGACAGTTTCTGCTCGGCGGGCTCGTCCTTGCCGGCACCGGGGCCGTGGCCGCCTGCACCAGCGACCCTGGACCCGCTGCCTCGGCACCAGGTTCCTCTCTTCGCCCCACTCCCACCCCCACTGCGCTCGGTGAGCCGACGGTGCGCCGGACACTGACCGCCCGGCCACTCTCTCTGGATATCGGCGGTATCGAAGCCAAGACGTGGGGATACGTCTCTGACACCGGGGATGCGGCCATTGAGGCCACCGCCGGCGATGTCCTCCAGGTCGATATCACCAATGAACTGCCTGAGAGCACCTCCATCCACTGGCATGGCATCGCACTCCACAACGCAGCCGATGGTGTGCCCGGCATGACCCAGGACCCCATTGAACCTGGCGAGTCTTTCTCCTATGTTTTTGAAGTCCCCCACGGTGGCACCTACTTCTACCATTCCCACTCCGGCCTGCAGCTTGATCGCGGCCTCCACGCCCCACTGATCGTCCGTGACCCGCAAGACGCTGAGGACCAGGACGCCGAGTGGACCATCGTGCTCGACGACTGGGTCGATGGCATTCAGGGCACTCCCGACGATGAGCTCGACAAGCTCACCGGAATGGGTTCGGGCGACCATAACGGGAAGAAGGGGATGGGAGGCCACGGCCATATGATGCACGGCACCCCGGACCGGGTACTGGGCGGGGATGCCGGCGATGTGATGTATCCGCACTACCTCATCAACGGACGTATCCCCCGTGCTCACCGGACCTTCGAGGCTCGCCCGGGCGACAAGGCCCGCCTGCGGTTTATCAACTCCGGCGGTGACACCATCTTCAAGGTGGCCCTCGGTGGTCACCGCATGACCGTCACCCACACCGACGGCTTCCCCGTCCAGCCCAGGGAGACCGAATCGATCTACCTGTCGATGGGCGAGCGTGTCGACGTCGAGGTCATCCTCGGCGACGGCATCTTCCCGCTCACGGCTTTGGCGGTGGGTAAGGACGACCGCGCCTTCGCCGTCATCCGCACCGCCGGCGGCCAGGCCCCCCACCCCGATGTCGACTTCCCCGAGTTGTCGTCCACCGGACTGCTTCTGTCCTCCCTGAAGCCAGCAGACCGTGCACTCCTACCCGAGGACACACCAGACCGAGAAGTCAGCATCGACCTGGGCGGGCAGATGATGCCGTACGAATGGAGCATTCTCACCGACGGCCAATCCTCTTCCGCGACCGTGCAGGAGGGCCAGCGCCTGCGGATGGTCATGCGCAACAGGACCATGATGCCCCACCCCATGCACATCCACGGCCACACGTGGGCGCTGCCCGGCAGCGGCGGACTACGCAAGGACACCGTCCTTCTCCGCCACGGTGAAACCATGATCGCCGACCTGATCGCTGACAACCCCGGTGAGTGGGCATTTCACTGCCATAACGCCTATCACATGGAAACCGGGATGCTCAGCTCGCTTCGCTACGAGTAACCCCCACAGCAGGGTTGAATGCCGAGGTGGGCGGGGGTGTCCCCCGAGTAGTGAACACGGCGTTGGTGTCAGGGGTGAGCAATGTGTGCCAGGAGTCAACGGGATTGAAGTTCGCGTCAGCGCGCACGGCAGCAAGTCCAATGATGCGGTCATAGCGCTTGTTAAAGCCGGTGGTTTCGGTATCAATGACCGCAAAGACCGGCTCGCACGGCATGCGTGGGGTGTAGCGGTTGAGGAGGTTTTCTAAAAAGCCTATGCCTCAAGCCAAGAGGCCCATACCGACATGCCCGCCTAAACGCTATCGAACACTGCAACCAACGTGGATTTCTGTGGATAACCACACTAGCCCTGTGCGGGTTGTCCACAAGGTTAGTGTGGTTGGCCTTTCGTAGCGGGCGTGGGTGTGGTTGCCTTAGTGCTATGAGCACTTCGCAGGACTATCCGAACTCCACCCCAACCCCCGCTACTACGACCACTGGGGAGGGTCAGCGGCGGGGCCGAGTTTGCGGGATATTTCCCAGCAGGAATTAAATACTGCTACCCAGTACATGATTGATGAGCATGGATATGCTGCGTACTAAGCAGAAGAACTGCGACTAGGAAAAATAAAAAGAACCGGAGTGGAAACTTCTGTGGTTTCCATCTCCGGATTTCGATGGTGTGATGTTCACGATGGCAGCTCAGCATGGCTTTTCAAAGAGCATATCCCGTACTGCGGATATGGATTCTTCCCTAGTGCTTCCAACGACGAGAAGCACTAGGGGAGTTTCCTTTTATTGAGCGCCGTTTTCCTTCGGCCGGCCAGGGGTTTCGTGGAAAGATTGAAGATGTTTCTTGAAGGCCCCGTGACGGACGAGGGGCTTTTATGAAACTTCCTGACCAGATGTATTAGGTCCGCGGCAACACCCCGGTTACACGCAGTTTCGCCTCGGGTTGCACAACAGAAGTAAATTTTTGACGTGAGCAGGAGCGCTCCTGAGAACGGGAAGTCAGGAAATTCCGCTTCCGACTCTTCCTGCCTCTCGGCAAGCTCCACGCTCCACGGTGAACGTTCGACAAGTTCGTCAAAGGTGAGCACCTCCGGTGACTTATGGTTCGAGCGGAAACTTTCAACGCTACGGAACTTCGAGCCAATTCGGTTGCCTTCGGCGCGGCACAAATCGCACATGGGCCGATCATCAGAAACGAGCGTGGTTCAGCTGTTTTCGCAACTTTGCCGGAGTCTGCGCCATCTCTGCTACTTTCACTGTCTCTTCAGCAGCGCACACAGCTGCACCGCTACCCGGAACTTGACTAGTTCAGCGATCGCTGTATAGTTCAGCGCATGCTGACTATTGCTTCGCGTCTCGACGTGATGAACCGCCTGGGTCGTGCACTGGCCGACCCCACTCGATCCCGGATCATCTTGACCCTGCTTGACCATCCCGCCTACCCGGCGGAACTATCCCGAGATCTGGACCTGACACGCCCGAACGTGTCCAACCACCTGACATGCTTGCGCGATTGTGGGATTGTCGTCTCCGAGCCAGAGGGGCGTCGGACACGATACGAGATCGCCGATCCGCACCTGGCACAGGCACTGACAGCACTGGTCGATGCCACCCTGGCAGTAGACGAAGACGCCCCGTGCATCGATCCCGTCTGCACGCTTCCCGGGTGCTACGTAGCTGGGGAGGACGCATGATCCTCACCTCGGTCTTGCAGGCGATAGGCCTGTTCGCAGCTACCAACATCGACGACATCATCGTGCTCTCCCTCTTCTTCGCGCGAGGGGCAGGCCAGCGCGGCACCACCGCCCGCATTCTGGCCGGCCAGTACCTCGGATTCGCGGGCATCCTCGTCGCCGCGATCCTTGTGACCACCGGCGCCGGAGCATTTCTGCCCCCGGCAGCCATTCCATACTTTGGTCTCATCCCTCTGGGCCTCGGCCTCTGGGCCGCATGGGAGGCCTGGCGCGGAGACGGTGACGACGATGACGAGGCCAAGGTTGCCGGCAAGAAGGTCGGCGTGGGGGCGGTCGCAGGCGTCACCTTTGCCAACGGTGGCGACAATATCGGCGTCTACACCCCTGTATTCCTCAGCGTGGAGCCTCTCGCAGTAGTCGCCTACTGCGTTATCTTCCTCGCGCTCGTTGCGGTCCTGGTGGCCCTGGCAAGGTTCGTCGCAACCCGCCCCCCGATCGCGGAAGTGCTCGAACGCTTTGAGCACATCCTCTTTCCCATCGTTCTCATCGGCCTCGGTATCGTGATCCTCGTCAGCGGCGGAGCCTTCGGGCTCTGACGTAGCGGCAGCGTTCCAAACGGCCCCGACCGGGCGTTATCGGTGGCTCCTATAACGCCTGGAAGGTCTTTTTGAAGCGCTGTCGGGGCGTGTGAATCTAATCACACAGAGTTTACAGAATCCCAGCAATTAAACTTTCGGCTACCCAATTTCACCCGCGGACGCAATGAGACTAGCACCGACGCTTTCCCCAACGCGCCACCGCTTGCGGCGTAGCCCGACCAAGGCCACCGGCTGGTTCTCAAACGAGGACGAAGCCCGTGGCCTAGAGCTCGTGGTCGAGAGCCGAAATTCGGCCTAAAACCGCGTTTAGCCAAAGAAAAATGACCCCTAGAATCCGCCCCTTCCAGCCGTTCTTTGAGGCTGGTGGCTAAGTCTAGAAGTTCGTCGGGATTATCTGCGGGTCGTTGTTGAGACAGATTTCCCTGTCCCGCGCGCACAAACTTAGCGAGCATGCCGGCGTCGCGGTCCAGTGGGGAAGTGGCAGGCAACTCCGCTTGTATTACCTGTAGGTGCTTGGCGGCACTGTTGGCTGCGTCTAGTGCGTACTCGTAGTCTCCAGTATCCCCGTGCGCTCCAATAAACAAGGCGCACAGGTGCGTGTCCTAGGCTTTTGGTTAGTGAGCTGACACACAGAAAAAACAAGAAATTAGTCGTCGGTTTTGCAGATGTGAAGCACTCCCCTAAGTCACAAACTCTGGTGTAGTTTTACTGCTTCTACAAAAAGGGTAAGTGCGCTTTTAGATTGTTTGAATTACTGGAGTTTGAACTCTACGAGGTCGACTTCGTCATCGGCAGCTAATCCGGGATAGTGAGTATCTAGCGCTTCCTGAAGCTCGGTGAGAGAACCAAAACCGTCATTTCGAGCTTGCTTTTCCGATAATTCACTTCGCTGGGTAGAGACAACGGACGTGACCTGTGCAGGAATGGTGACGACCTCTCCGGATTCTTTCTCGAAGACTATTTGGGCACTTCCTTCATGGAAAGGATCATCTACTCGGATGGTTTGTTGCTTTTCTCCGCTACGAATTGATTCCTCGTAGCCTTCCCACATGTAGATGCGCTGCTCTTGTTCTATATCTCGCCAGTTGAATGCGAATGGTAAGAGTTCTTCTACGGTAGGTGCTTCAAGTCCATTGCTTCCGCGCACGATGCACCGGATGGACGGATCAACATCAAAAAGCACCTGGCGGCATTTACCGCAGGGAGGAATAACTTGACCAGTAGGTCCGTATACGGCGACTACTGCTTGGATTGGGTCCTCTGGATAACTAGCAGCATGGTTAGCTAAAGCCGAGACTTCCCCGCAAGGACCACCGAGGAAGTGGTGCGCGTTCAAACCGAGTACGTGTTTGCCTGATTTGGTGAGGAGTGCTGCGGCTACAGTGTGGTCTTCTCCGTCTTGAAAACGCTGTGCATGGGTGGTTGCTTTGGCTAGTAAATTTCGAAGTTCGTTGGTAATCACTCTTTAAGGGTAATAAATGCTAACGCGCTTGATCTATGCGAAGACAGAGATCGGGAACACCCCCCCGGATCATTTTCAGACAGGGACGAAAATAAGCCATACCGAAGCCAGCGACTAGTTCCACTGCCACAAGGCAGAAGGAACGCAGATAAACATAGCCTGCCCCAGCATGGGGCTAGGAGTACGAATCCTGGGCTCCTTCAAGCGGAACTGCCAACAACGTAATGGGATTAGGCTGGGATCTGGCGCGGGTCAGGAGGCGCAGCAGGAGAGTTTGGAAACGTCGGTGGTGAAGGACTGTGCGGCGATTTTGATCCCTTCGGCCATGGTCAGGTATGGGCACCAGAGGTTCGCGACCTGGTCAACGGTCATTCCGGCCTCGAGGATGTAGACTCCGGCGGCGGCCAGGTCACCGGCCTCCTTGCCGACGGCGGTGATCCCCACAATCCGTCCGGTGTCGGCGTCGGCGACGATTTTGATGAAGCCGCGGGTGTCCCGGTTCACCAGTGCCCGGGGAACGTATTCCAGGGGCAGGACCCGGCATTCACACCGGATGCCCGCCTCGTTGGCTTCCTTGTCGGTCATGCCGACCGCGGCCAGTGACGGGCTGGTGAACGTCACGCGGGGCAGGTGCCGGTAGTCGACCTCGCGCCCGGCGTTGTTGAAGGCGTTCTCCACCATCAGGGTTCCGTGGGCGGACGCGACGTAGACGAATTCTCGGTGCCCGGTCACATCCCCTGCGGCCCAGATCCTGGGGTTGGAGCTGGCGAGTGTGCTCTCGACCAGGATCTGGCCGGTGTCGCCGGTCTTGACGCCGACGGCGTCCAGGTTCAGTCCGACGGTGACGGCGCGTCGGCCGGTGGCTACCAGCAGCTTTGCGGCGCGGAATTCCTCCTGGCCCCCGGCGACCGTGGCGGTGACAAGGACCTCTGCGCCGGCGGGATCTGTGCGGACCGAAGTTACGGCTGCGCGGCGGACCACGCGGATGCCCTCGTCGGCGAAGACGCCCATCAGCGCACGGGAGGCTTCCGGTTCCTCGTGCGAGGCAAGCCTGGAGCGGACCAGCAAGGTCACTTTGGATCCGAGGCGGGCAAAAAGCTGCGCCTGCTCCAGGGCCACGTACCCGCCGCCGAAGACGATCAGGGACTCGGGCACCTCGTTCAGTTCCATGGCGGTGGTCGAGGTCAGGTAGTTGACTTCATCCAGTCCCGGCACCGGGGGTGCCCACGGGGTCGAACCGGTCGCGACCAGATAATGGGCGGCGGTCAGGGAGTCGCGGGTGCCGTCGGGTCCGGTGATTTCCAGGACCGGTTCCTCCGGGGTGCCGGCGAACACCGCGGTGCCCTGGCGCAGGTCCCATCCGTAGTCAGCGGCCAGATCCACGTATTTATCCGAGCGCATTCCCTCGACCAGGGAGCGTTTCCCGTCTATCAGTACACCCATGTCCACCGGGGCGGCGGAAGTGCTGATCCCGGGGAACCTTCCGGTCGCATCCACAGCTACATGCCGGGCTTCGGCGGCGGCCAGCAGGGCTTTGGAGGGAACGCACCCGGTGTTCACACAGGTCCCGCCCACCGTGGAGCGTTCGATCATCACGACCCGATTGCCCAGCTTGGTGGCCCGGATGGCGGCGGCGAAGGCGCCGCCTCCGGAACCGATCACGGCTAAATCAAAATCTGGTGCTGCCTCAGGCATTAGTCCTCCATGGAGTCTCGAATGAACACCCCGGGGGCGTTCCTTTTTGCATACTGTCCCCAGTCTGCACCTTCCCCTGCACGGGAAGGTCAAGAACGGGAGCGAAGAGATCGGTGTTGCTACGGAAGTGTTGTGTCAAGAAATTCCTTCAGGGCATCGGCCTTCATGGGCCGGGAATCGACCCGGCCCAGGATGTCACCGTCAGGTGCGATGACGACGGTACTGTCCAGGGATGTGACCGCGTACTCTTGGGTGAGTTCCCCGGTCCGGTCGACAACGAAGGGGTATCCGGGTGTGCCGGCCATTTCGCGGAACTGGTCCACTTGGGTTTTTGTGGTCTCCGGCGTCACGTCCACGGCGACGAAGTCTGCCTTATCGGCATATTCCTGTTCCAGTTCCTTCATCGCTTCTGCCTGCGGAACGCAGGTATAGCACCCGCTCGCCATGAAATACAGCACTGTCGGGCGGGTGGAAGGGACGGTGAGGGCCTTGCCGTCCACAGATGTGATCTCGATCCTGTCCACGTTGTTTGCGCCCGCTGGCCCGGCGGCGGGAGCGGTTTCGCTCCCGCGGTTCAACGCAGTGAGGGCCAGGACCAGGATGAGGGCCGCGGCCGCTACGACGGCAGTAATGGTGAAGATCCGCCGGTGGTTTCTGGTCGTTGTCATGGGTTTCCTTTCTGGTTGATGCGCCCTGGCGCCGTGTCGGGAAGAAGATGTTCCGGGCCGCAGCACGCTTCGGTGCTGTCGCTGCTCTCAGCCCCATCCGTGATTGCGCTGTTGTCCTGTGCCTTGCTTTTACTGCGGCGCCGCAGGGCCAGGGCCGCGGCGGCGAGGACGGCGGCCACCGCGGTGAGGGTGATGATGGGCCAGTTGCCCGAGATGAAACCGGACAGCGCCACGCTGGCTTCGGTGACCGTCCCGCCCATGATCTCCCCGGCCTGCCCGCCGGACAGGGCCGGAACCCAGTAGAGCAACAGGTAGATCCCTGCGAGGATAAGCGCGGCTCCGCCGAGACGATTAACAAACGGCAGGATCCTTCGGACGTGGCGTGCCAGGACGTCCCGCGCTACCGCTGCACCGAGGGACAGAAGGACCAGCACCACCGAGGAGCCCAAGGCGTAGGCGGCGAAGACCGCCAGCAGCCCGGCCAGGCTCCCGGTGGACACAGCCTGGGCGACAACAGCCAGCAGCAGGGCCAGGCTGCAAGAGAGCGCAGCCACCGCATAGGCCACCCCGTAGCCAAAGACCGCCCTGAGGCCCGAACTGGTCCCGTCCGTCTTCAGAATCCGGGGCAGGTTCAACCTCGCCCCGGGCAGCTGCCATCCGAACACCATGCCAAGGCCGGCAACCACAATAACCGCTCCGATCAGCGCCGCCGCCCAGGGAAGCGCCGACGCCACCGACCGCAGGCCTACAGCGGCGAGCAGGCCGGCCGTAACAAAGACAGTGGCGAAACCGGCGCTGAGGGCAACCCCGGCCTGAAGACCTGCAAGCAACGGCCTCTTCCGTCCCGCACCGGGGCCTGAACCAATGAAGTACGCCAGATAGGTTGGCAGCATCGCAAACCCGCATGGATTCACCGTGGCAAGCATTCCGGTCAGAAAGGCCAAACCCAAAACACCCGTCATCCCTGTGACCCCGCATCCTCAGAAGCACCGGCCCGGGACTGCCCGGACCGCTCCTGCTCCGACGATGAATGAGGTGTTGGAGTAGAACCCGCGGACAGGCTGGCCCCCGGGCGGGAACGGGCGCAACAATCCGTCCCCGGGCTGCCCCGACGCTGCGCCCGCAGGAGCAGGGCCCCCGCGGCAAGGGCTGCGGCGGCAATGAACCAGAGGTTGCCGGCCATTGCGCCGGCCGCGGCGAAAACACCGGCTGCAGCCGTCAGAACGGGTACCCCGCAGCACACGAGCGCCACCATCACAACACCAAGGGAGGACAGCAGAGTGCCTGCCGCAAGCACCAGGCCAGAGCGCTCCCGGCCCTTCACTTTTATTGACATGATCATCCCTTCATATGTCCGGCTCGTGTCCGGGACCCCGACAGGGGACCCCAACACGAAACCGGACGGCCAGTAGTACGTCACACCCCATTATCAACCTTCCACTAAGGGGGAAGGTCAAGCTGGCGGCGGGACCTGTTGGTTTGCGGGTGCCGATGGCGGAACGTTCCAGTACGATGGAAGGGTCATATGCGATTTTTTGGAACGAGATGAGGACCCGAAATGCGAATCGGTGAAGTTGCTGATGCTGCCGGTATAACAACCAAGACGATCAGGTTCTATGAGGACCGGGGCCTGCTCCCACCGGCTGAGCGCTCGGCCAACGGCTATCGTGACTACACCCACGACACCCTCAGCCGCCTCGAATTCATTCGCCGCAGCCAAATCGCCGGGCTGACCCTGGCGCAGATCCAGGGCATTCTGCGGATCCGCGATAGCGGTTTGACGCCTTGCACCCACGTACGGGATGTCCTGGGGAAACAGTTGCAGGACCTGGACCGGAAAATCGCGGAGCTCACCGCGCTCCGGGTGACCGTGGCCGAACAATATGCAACCGCCGAGGTGGCCGACCCTCAGCGCTGCGATGCTGAACAAATCTGCAGTTACATCTGAGCCCGCCGCAGGCTAAGGGGCTTCACTGAGCCGGCTCCCGCCGCGGCCAGTGCCGTCCGCAGTTACGCAGCACCCGGCTCCACGGCACGGAAGACCTCCGTGCCCGCGGCGTCCAGGATTACAGCGGTGCTTACCTGGTTTATCCGGTAGGCGGTGATGAGCCGCGTATCGGTATCAGAGGCAAAGGCCAGGGATGACGCCCCATTTCCGGCCAGGAATTCCCTGATTTCATTGGCCGTCTCGTAGGACGCGATGTCCACCGCGACATAGTTCACGGCAGCAGGAGAGCTTCGCTGGACCTTGGCAAGCACCCGGGCTCCCGGCTCGAAGGTCAAGCCCCATGGTGATGCCGTGGCCCGGCGAGTGAGCGAGGTCAGGCCGGTTGGCGGCGGCTTTCGGTGGGAATGATCTGGGGTAGGAACCGGACGTAGAGGATCGTGCTCTGATTCTTATTCTCTCCGAGACGGGTGACACATGTAACAGTTGATTACACTTCACTTTGACGGTTATGAAGCGACGTCTTAAGTTGTCTCAAAAAGTCAGGAGAAGTACTTGGGGGCGCTGTACAGCTTTAAAGCTCACCGATAATGACTAGCTCAAGTTCAGCAGAAGGCTACTATTTTTCTGGGCTTATCTACGCTTTTAGCCTCTGAAGAATGCTTGTTTTACTCAGGGCATTGATGTTTTTAAAAATGGCTTGAGCTTGATAGCGAGGACATATCAGAAGAGCTTTTTCGTGTTTCTTTATGAGTGTCTGGGGTATGGGGGTCAACGGGCGGATGAGCTACAGGAGGAGCATACTTAAGACCGTTTTCTGCTTTAACTTTTTCTTGAGGGGAAAGTCCCACGTTAGAGTGGATGGTTTCATGTACCCAGTCAGCCCTCGGGGGAAGGTTTGTATGCCACATGGGCCTATCTTGCCCATCGATGCATTCTGGGTTAAATCCGCCGGCAGTGTGTACTGCGTAGAGAGTGTTGTTTTTGTAGACAGGTGCTCCCGAATCTCCGCCGCAGGATCGTGAGTCCGTTGACGATTTTCCTTTGAGCAGATCGGTATACGTAACGTTTCCGAAGTTCAGGGAGTCTACTTTTTCGGAAATGACTGTTTCCGCCGAAGAAGCATAGTCATGGGGTTGACCATAACCAGTAAGTATGGCTTGATCCCCGATCTTCAACGGCTCTGTGGCCACGGTAAATGAATCGGCATTGATTCCGTCACCGACTTTAATAAGTGCAACATCTTCGGTAGAAGACTTGGTATAGATAGCGGCGATACCTGCTGCTTCACCATCTGATTGGCGGAGAAAACCATCCATAAAAGGTGAATTAGAAACACAGTGATGCGCGGTCAACCAGAAATTGTCCCCTACATAGCTTGCCGTGCAATCACGCCGAACACGTTGTTGCTGTGAGTCATCCAAACTTGGAGTTACTGACCACAAAGCCGCAATACGATTATCATTCACCGGCACAGTACTGCTTGCCTGCAATGAAGCGAAGTCATTATCTGCAGCAACAGCCACCGAAGAGCAAGCCCCTAGCGCAGTAAATGCGCAGGCTAGAGAACAAAGACCGAGTTTAACTATTTTCATCGGTACCCCACGAGATTAGATAAGGAGAACTTTTTTCACTTAACCAGCGTAGCCTGCCACCAGGCTATAAGCTGACCTAGTAGAACAACTCCTTGTTTCACTCTCATCTAAGGACCGCCAATGAAAGCTCTCTCACGCAAACTACTTGCGATTATCTCAACAAGTCTCCTGTTTAGTGCCACACCAGGTATTGCAGTAGCCCAATCATCCTTTTCTGGCTCATCCACTTCTGATGATTTTCAGTCGGTAATTGAACCATCTGAAACTCCTAATTCTGCCGCGAGCCTCGATAACTCGATCGCAAGTGAAGCAGCTCCCTCACAAGCAGTAGATGGCCCATTCGCTGAATGGGGTATTCCAACTCCTCCGGGTGCTGAAGGCTATGAGGTTAATCAGGTCGCTGAGGAAGATCTCAATCCACAAGGATTAGACGAGTGGCATCCAACCGCGAACCCGAATAAGGAAATTATTCCTGGCCAGATGCGCTCTGACCGGGAAGAGATCCCCGCTGGTGTGGACAAGGTAGAAGCTGATAAGGCAGAGGTCCGGGAAGCGCAACTTGCGGATCCAGATACACCAACGTTGAATGCACGCCCAGGTTGCGGTGTGTATTGGCCAACCAGATTCGAAGTGTGCGGACTAATTAAAGAAAAGTACGACAGTATCGGCGGTCCTAAGAGTTTTCTTCTTCTGCCAAAATCTAATGAACTCACCAATCCAGACGGAGTCGGCAAGCGTTCTGAATTTGCCAATGGGTTTATCTATTGGCATCCCAAGACTGGTGCGCATACGGTTAGTCTTCCAGTGTCGGTTGTTTGGGCGCGCCATGGCTGGGAAAAGGGCTTCCTTGGGTACCCCACTACCAGCGATATGGCTTTAGGAAACCAGTGGTTTAAACAAGACTTCCAAGGCGGACATGTTTACACCCACAATACATTGCCGGCAACTCAGGCCAGCATCCAAGGCCGAATTTATGACAAATGGCAATCCATGGGTGCCCAAAACAGCGAACTCGGCTACCCCATCAGCGATGAGCTAACCACCCCAGACGGTGTCGGACGCTACAACGTCTTCGAACACGGAATGATCTACTGGACACCGCAGCACGGAGCACATCCGGTTATGGATCCGGTGCTTCTTGATTGGTCTGCAGCAGGATATGAGAAAAGCTCTTACGGATTCCCCACAGGAGATCCGAAAGAAGAAGAGGATTTTGTTTCTCAGAACTTTGAGGGAGGAACACTAAAGTCTATTAAACGAGAGGGCCTACCAGGGGGTTCTCTAATGGGCGTTACTCCTTATTTGGAATTTCCTAGTCCTGCTCTAGCAGCAGAGTTTTTTGACCGTGTCGAAGCTGGATTGGAAGAGCTCCCCTTGGAAGACGCGATAAGCCTTCAAGCAGCGGGAAAGCGCTATGGGCCTTGTGAGCTGTCATTGGATAATCCGCACAATCGGAAAAGTTCAGATTTTAAAGCCGTGGGGTTCAAGCCACATACGAAGTGCAAAGAAAAGGTACTGAGCGTGACCCACGTTAATACATTGCGCTATAAATACTATGCATGGTGGAAAAAAGCACCTGATTTAAGGAGTGGTACAGATAATAAACCGGAGTATAAATTCGATAAAAAAAAGAAACTTCCACATAAGTACAGCTCGCTTAAAGTGGAACAAGATTGCGTTGGAGACGTCGAAACCTCATTTATTGGGGTAACTGAAGGAAAAATTGTTACCTCAACGGGAACTTATTATGCGAGGGCTTATAGTAATCCGGCTCGCGTTGAATGTAAGATTCCTGGCAATCTTTAAAAGGTAGGACTCGGTTAGTGCATATATCTAATATTTATCTCGCCTACGTCAAACGCTTCTTTCTAGACAAGCCTGATACAGCAATCCAGGTTCTTGCAGGTGCCAGTTTTGATGAGCAAGAGATTCTCGAGTGGATTGAAGAAGGTAAAAAAGTAGACCATGACATTTGGTACGAGAAAATTCCGATAGAGAATGCTTCCCATTCTCTCAGTTCGCCGAGTGAGGTATTAGTTTATTTCGATGGGTGCGATTTTGAGGAAGGATGGGAACGTGATTTTCAGTGGACAGATCCAGTAGGTCGTAGAGCCCTTATCCCCGAAAAGTTTAATGGAGTTGTACGCCCCCAACCTGAGACAGAAGGAGTGCAACGGGAAGACGGATATGTAGGTAATGATTACTATCTGTGGAGAGTTCCTTGCCCATGGAAAAGCCGCTACCTTTTAGCTCCGTTCCAGGAAAAGAATAATGAGTGGTACGAGGGACGTCCGTTTACGGTTTGAGCGTAATTAAATCGTAAAATCATGATGCGAGAAAAGTGACCTTAACTAGAGCAGTTAGTTAAGGTCACTTTTGTTTGTACTAATGACTTTCATCGATTGGACGAAATGAACCAATGGCACAAACTAACCAGCTGGTGCTGCCGCAGAAGTCACAGGAGCGACTTCCTTACCCCATGTGATTGTCACGTCCTGGTGCTCGATTGCGCGTGCGCGCCCTAACGTTTTGAACGCGCTCTGTTACTCATACTGATACGCAAATGCGCCAGCACATTGCGTGACACAAGCGCCCTGCTATCTGCCCGCAGATGTTCACACCTCTGACCGCGACTCATGGTCGCTGGCGCGATTAATTCCATGGCACAGTACTGCTTGCCTGCAATGAAGCGAAGTCATTATCTGCAGCAACAGCCACCGAAGAACAAGCCCCTAGCGCAGTAAATGCGCAGGCTAGAGAACAAAGACCGAGTTTAACTATTTTCATCGGTACCCCACGAGATTAGATAAGGAGAACTTTTTTCACTTAACCAGCGTAGCCTGCCACCAGGCTATAAGCTGACCTAGTAGAACAACTCCTTGTTTCACTCTCATCTAAGGACCACCAATGAAAGCTCTCTCACGCAAACTCCTTGCTTTCGTCTCAGCAAGCCTATTAATCAGTACCACTCCCGGCACTGCAGTCGCACAATCATCTTTTTCTGATTCATTATCGTCATCAGTGTCACAGGGTGCTTTTCCTGCTGATTCTAGTGAAAATTCCGTAGAGGAAATCGACAGTAAAGAAGCGTCAGATGAATACCCCACTCCAGTACTGCCAGAGTGGGCTAAGGGGGCTTCGTCTGAAACTGTAGAGACTGAACTTTCACCGGAAGAGGTCTCCGAGTGGACTCCGACGAAATCTCCTAAATCTACTGTACGCCCTGGAGAAATGCGTAGCGATAGGGAAGAAATACCGGGTGATTTCACCAAAGAAGAGGCGGATCTTGCAGAAACAAAAGAAGCACAGCTGCAAGAAGAAGATAATCCAACCCTAAATTCTGCCCCAGGTTGCAAAGTTTACTGGCCTTCTCCTTTTGAAGTATGCGGTGCAATCCGGGAACTTTATGATTCCATTGGCGGACCGAAAAGCTTTCTGACGTTTCCTAAAAGCAACGAGCTAACTAACCCTGACGGTATTGGTAAAAGGTCCGAATTCGTCAACGGGTTTATCTATTGGCATCCAAAGACAGGCGCTCATACTGTTAGCATTCCTGCAACCGTCGTGTGGGCAAAGCATGGTTGGGAACGCGGACACTTCGGGTACCCAATGACTAATGATATCGCTCTCGGAGAGGGTTGGTATAAGCAGAAATACCAAGGTGGCTACATCTACACACGAAACTCCATTCCTGCAGTACAAGCAGGAATTCAGGGGCGAATATATGACAAATGGCAGGGCATGGGAGCCCAAAAGAGTACCTTAGGTTTCCCTATCAGCAGCGAAGAAAAAACACCTGACGGGATCGGGCGATACAACCTTTTCCAAAAAGGAATTATGGTTTGGCACCCCAAATTCGGCGCTCACGCTATAACAGGCGATGTGCTACTCCAATGGGTGTATTCAGGCGCTATTGATGGAGATGTCGGCTACCCTATTGGTGACCCCGGAGAAAGTGACAGTGACGGTTGGAAGGAACAAAAGTTTGAATGAAGTGCCCCGGGTTTTGTTCCTAGGCGTTTGCCTTGATTTCTATTATTGCTTGCGGCGGGTGCTGGTCCCAAAAT
>NZ_JASPGY010000014.1:0-10594 GCF_030229765.1 Corynebacterium nasorum
CGCATCCTGGTCAAATTTTCTTGGCATATTCCAGATTTCCCATCTACTCAAACGGAACAAAACCTGGGACACTTCAGCCACACCTTCTAATTGGTCTAATGGGGCTTTCAGAATTCCCGGTTCGGATCTTTCGGACCACCCGTGTGGATAGGCAAAAATTGCTTTAGTCCACTGGGGTATGAACCGGTCGTAAACCGTGACAGGGACGCCTTCGCGTTTGGCAACTTCAATTGCCTCTACGACTTGATTTAGTCGGGTTACAGCAAGCCTATGGTCTGCCCATATTTGAGCAGTTCGACTTTGAAATTGGGAGTTATTTTCACCGTTCTGCTTGTTAAAGTTTCTAGCTTCCTTAGCTGTCTTGGTGCGGCCATCAGTCCACCCCAAAAGCTGCCTGTGAAGTAATTCTGCTGGGTTTGCCATGAGTTCTATTTAACCAGCACACGCAAATGTTTCTCGGTGGGGTGCGCACACCACAAATCACGCACAACCCTTTTTCTCTTGAGCATGAAAAGGCGGGACCCCTTTTGACTTCCACGTCCGGGGTCCCGACCTTGTGCAATCCCTATCTGTCCAGGAAGGAACACTATGAATACTACCACGTGGCTGCTGGCTGATGAAGCAGCTGAATACATGAGGATAGACCGCGACACCGTGTACACGCTTTTGCAGCGTGGCGAGTTACGCGGCGTGAAAGTTGGTCGCAGGTGGCGTGTGCGCCGTGATTGGTGCGACGCCTTTTTGATGGGGGAGTCGGTATGAGCTGGCTAAAAAGACTGCTGCGCCGCCGTCGAAATCCCCGCACCCTGAAGTTCACAATCTACTGGAGATAAAAGATGCGTCAGATTACGCACGCTGAGGCGAAAGCCCACATGACTGATATTGAAACCCGCCTGAAAACCATCTACCAACTGGCACACCTACCGGAGAAAACCCGCCGCCAGATTCTCACCCTCGCTGGTGGTGCCAACAGCATCGCCGGCCAAATCGCAGCCCATGAAAGGAAAGTCCGCAATGCAACCCACAAATAACCGCCCGGAGCGCCACGAACCAACCCATAAGGAGGTTGCATATTGGAAGGACGTAGCTGAGAAACGTATCCGTTTCGCATGGGCTACCGGCATCTTCGGCGCCATGATTGGTTTCCTATTCCACCTCGTGATTTCGGTGCCACCAGTATGGATGTAAAGACCCGAATCAGGAAAGACCAAGAAGCGGGATTGTGGAATGTTCACGACCAGGACCTCACCTTTCCAGCCACTAGCTGGGGTGAGGCGATGCATTTCGTACACGACCTGCGCCGCCATCGTGCCCACGAGCAGGTCTTCACCACGCAGCAGCTAGTCGCGGAAGAATACCCGCATTTTGTGCGACTGCTTGGACCTGAGCTTGCTAAGCAGCGTCTAGCCACGGTCTACGGCGTGAAATGCAAGACGATTGAAGAATATGTCAGGAAGGGGTCGAGATGCTGCTAATGCCAGCTAGATACCGGGAGGGGTTGTGGTGGGTGAATCTTCCAACCCCTACCTCGTTCACGTCACGTAAAGCCGCGAATGAGGCCTTAGACCAGTTCAAGGAAGAGTACGGGTGCCTGCACACGGAATGTAATGAACTCGGAACCGACGATATTGGGTTGGGGTTCGGGTTCCGCTTCTGCGAGTTCCATGCGCGGAGAGCGAAGAAGATTCTGAGCAGGTCAAACCGGGGGACTGCGATTTTTAGGGGAGCGTCTTTTGAAAACATTTAAACCAGATAATGAGGAAGCGTGGTTCGAGTTCCGCCGCCAGCACCTCACCTCAACGGAGCTAAGGGACCTGCTTTTAAGCAGGACTGCTAGACAGTGGCAGGAGCTACGCGAGCAGAAGGAAACAGGGAAGCGGTGGGGCGGTAATGATTACACGGTTTGGGGCACAGCCCGTGAACCTATACTGGCTCCGCTTGTGGTCGAGGTTGATTCGCGTCTTGTGTACAACGCGGACCCGCAAACCATCATCATCAACCCAGACGATGAACGCCTGTGTGGCACCCCAGACCTATACAGCGAGGACGGGGAGGTGATTGGTGAGATTAAGACCGCTAAGCACCCGTTCACTGGTGGGTATTGGCATGATTGGTGCCCCGACGGGTACTACCTGCAAGTACAGGCAAACATGTGGCACGCGGGCGCCGAAGCATGCGTGCTGCTAGTGGAGTACTACAAGGAGCAGGACGGGGAGTTCACCCCGGACGGGTACGAGTATCAGGTAATCCACTATGACCCCAAGGCGGTGGAGGACATGCAACGCACCGCCGCGCAATGGTTCGCCTGGCTGGAAGGCACCACCCCGGATTGGATGGGTGAGGTCACCAGCCTAGAAGACGCCGACGAGGTAGAAGACCTCGTAGCGCAACTAGCGGACGCGGAAGAAAAATCCGCCAGCTGGTCTGACCTAGCCAAGACGTACAAGAAAGACCTTTTGAAACTACTCGGTGATTCCTACGCGGGTACGCACGCCGGCTACAAGGTGAGTGTTTCCACCACCAAGGATTCTAAGACTTTCGACTCTAAGGCGTTTAAGACCGCCCACCCAGACCTCTACGCCGAGTTCAACACCAAAACCCGACGAGGCGCCACACGCCTCCGGCTTACAAAGGTAGTGAACTGATGCCCCTATTTGCGCCAGGGTCTACATACCCCACTAAAGACCAAAAGAAGCGCGCGCTCAACCGCGCACAAAGCGAAGCCTTCGACTGGATGGTCGACCACGGAGACACGTTCCCCGAACTGCGTGACCTCTACCAGCAAATCCACGACCAAGTAGACAAGGAGCGCCAGAAACTATGAGTAATCCCAGTGACATGCCCCACCGGCGGCTGGAAGTCGCACGAACAGCAACAGAAGCCAACTACGCAGCGTTGACCGCATTCGCCGACCAAGCCATCTACCTCATGGAGTGCTTCACCGCCCGCGACCATGATGAGGAAACCGCCCTCACACTCACAGAAATCACCCTCGCCCGATTCGACGACGAAAGGAACATCTAAATGAGTAATGAAATCGCCACTAATAGTTTTGAGAATAATCTGGCGGTGCAGATGAAGCACGCGGAGGTTCTGTCTCAGGCAAACATGATTCCCGACAAGTTCAAAGGCAACCCCGCCAACGTGCTCGTAGCCCAGGAGCTGGCACAGTCCATGGGTGAATCCACATGGGTAACCATGTCGGAGTTGTACTTCGTAGGCAACGTGCCCACCTTCTCCGCGAAGTACATGCGTACCCGTGTCCGCGCCGCGAAGCACATTCTGCGCGAATCCTTCGACCCGGAAACCATGACCGCAACCTGCACCATCATCCGCCACGATGACCCGGATTTCGAGCACACTATCCGCTGGGATAAGGCCAAGGCCGAAGCACACGGCCTGTGGGGTAAGGGCCACTGGAAGAAGAACCCAGAGCTGATGCTGAAGAACCGTGCTGTGTCCGAGTGTGTACGCGAAGCCTGCAACGAGGTCATGGGTGGTGTGGACTACACCCGCGAAGAGGTCGAAAACGGCAACTTCAACACCGGCCCAGTCACCGCTACTGCCACTCGTCAGGATGTGACGCAGCAGGCCCTTGCCGCCCCGGCTCCGAAGAAGAAACAGGAACCGGAGCCGGCGGGGGAGGATGACCAGTTCGTGGAGGACGTAAAAGCCGCCCTCGCTGAACTCACCAGCCCGGAAGAGGTCACCAACTTCATGCAAGAAATCCGCCAAGACGCAGACGTTCCCCAAGCCGTCCTCGACCTCGGACGCACCCGCTGGAACGAACTACAGGAGCAGTAAATGCCCATCAAGTTTGTGCGCTCCCTCCCACCACGTGGCGGGCGGGACAACATGAACCCTGAACGTGCCAATGAACTGTTGGATGAGATGTTGGCGAACAACGGCATGTGGGCAGAAGTGCCCATCACCCACCTCTACCCAACAATCGAGCACCTACCGCCGGACAAACTACGCGGCCGGGCGCGTAGCTTCGCAGACCGAATCCGCCAAGGCACCGTACCCATATTCAACGAATACCCCTGCGAAGCCGTATCACGCGGCGCCAAAGTCTACATGCGCGCCAACCTCAACAAACGACAACTCAAAGAAATGGAACTCTAAATGGCAGGCGAAACCCCAATCACCATCATCGGCAACATCGTCGCAGAACCCGAACTACGATTCACACCAGCAGGTGCAGCAGTATGCAACTTCCGCGTCGCATCCACCCCACGCACCTACAACAAGCAAATCCAGCAGTGGGAAGACGGCGAAGCAATGTTCCTCACCTGCAACGCCTGGAAACAACTAGGGGAGAACACAGCAGAATCCCTAGTTAAGGGCATGCGCGTCATTGTGACCGGCAAGCTAAAGCAGCGCAGTTTCCAAACCCGCGAGGGCGAGAACCGAAGCGTCTTTGAGATCGACGTGGAAGAAGTAGGCCCATCGCTGCGCTACGCCACCGCCCAGGTGAACCGTAACCCACGTGAGGGTGGCGGACAACAGCAGCCCAACAATGCGCAGCAGCAGTGGAACAACGCCGCGCAGAATGGACAAACCGCTGCTAGTGGGGCGTGGTCCCAGCCAGCACAGGCAGGCCAAGACCAGACGCCTCCATTCTAGGGAGCAATCATGCAGACACTCATCGACCTACTATCCGCCTACGCCTACACCCCAGACGGCGGCATAGCAGACCCCAACCACCCCATATACGCACTCATCTGGGCACTGAAACTCATCGCCTAGACCCCACCACCTAGCCCCGCTGTTTAGGACCTCCACAGTCCACAGGCGGGGTTCTTTTTTGCCCCGCATGAAATACCAGCCCCTCTACGAACACCTACTTGATGATGTCCGCCAGCTCAAGCTCGACTTCGAAACCCTCGCAGCAGGCAGCAGCCTCTACCGCGATGCTTACTTCGACGCGGCAGACATGACGAAATTCATCCTCGAAAAAGACGAACAACGACACTGAAAGGAACCCAAATTGCTTTACTACTCCCTAGATAAGGACGCGTATCAGCCTCGGTTTGCTTATGAGGGTGATGCCGGCATGGACCTCGCCCTATCCCACGACCTCACAGTGCCTGTAGGGGCGCATCGTATGGGGACCACGGGAGTCCATGTGGCCATACCAGAAGGCCATGTAGGGATGCTGTTTGTGCGTTCCAGTACTGGAATCAAACGGAACCTCGTTCTAAGTAACGGCACCGGCATTATTGACCAGGGTTTTCGCGGCCAAATCAAGTTGAGCCTGCATAACACTGGCGACACCACACAGCACATTCAGGCCGGCGACTACATCGCACAACTCGTAGTAACCCCCACCCACAACCACGACATCTGCGAAGTACCCGCCCTCCAACACACCCAACGCGGCATCAACGCAATCGGAAGCAGCAACTAAATGCCCACCCATCAGCAGCGTGAGGACATGCGCGCATACCTCGAATCCCAAGACCTGTACTGCGCCCGCCCAGACTTCCTCGACGCACTAATCCAGTTATTCCAATCCATAGAGAAAGGAGGAGAAGATAATGCCCCACGACCCTCGCGTGTACGCGGTCATCACTCATGATTTTGCGGATTCGCCGAAGATGCAAGTGGTGTCTGTGGAAGCCCGGTGGGCACTCCTAGAGATGATTTTGTATAGCTGTCGGATGCAGACAGATGGGGTGTTAAGCAAACGGCTAGCAGCTGCTAAGTGGCCGCTTGACGTGTGCTTGGAGCTTGCTTCCAACGATGGCGAAAAACCGTCACTTGTAGAGACTGAAAACGAGTGGATTATTCACGATTTTTTGGAGCATCAGACCTCAAAAGCAGAGATTGAGGCCCGGAGAAAGCAGAAACAAGAAGCCGGGCGTAAGGGTGGATTGGCTAAGAGAGCTGGGAAAACAACCCCCGCAAGCAGAAGCCAAGCAGGTGCTAAAGCAAGTGCTAAGCAAACACTCAAGCAGAAGCGAAGCAAACCTAAAGCAGAAATAAGAAATAAGAAGGGGGGAGGGGGACACGAAAATGGCACCGCTAACGCACCAGAAAACAGCGCCGAAACGACCCCTCAACCTCAAAGTCTGGACGAGTTAGCGGCGGCTCACGCCGCCAGCCAACCCGACCCACGCCGCTGCCCAGACCACCAACACCTCGCACCCGGCACCGTCCCCAAATGCGGCCAATGCGCAGAAGCCCGCCGCGCCCATGACGAACGGCAAGAAACCACGAAAGCAAACGAGCGTAAACAACGCCGCCAAGCAATCAACAACTGCGACCAATGCGACGAAAACGGGTGGGTAAAAGGCACCAACCCCGCCAGGCGCTGCACCCACAAACCACCAAGAAAGCAACCACCATTTTGATGAACACCATCACTTTCCGAGTAGACGGAATCCCAGCCACCCAAGGCTCAAAGAGGCACGTGGGACGCGGCGTCATGGTCGAGATGAACAAGAAACTTCCTGCATGGAGAAAAGCAATCATCAACACCGGACGCACAGTAGCCCCAAAACAGCCCCTAGATTGCCCTGTAAGCGTCGAAACCACCATCTGGGTGCCACGGCCTAAGAAACCCCGATTCAACGTGCCAGCAACCCCAGGAGACCTCGATAAGTACCTAAGAGCAATCGGCGATGGCATCGAACAAGCCGGCATCGTCAAAAACGACGCCCGCATCACCCACTGGACAGCCACCAAACACTACGCCAACAACACCAACCCACCCGGCGCCCACATCACCATCACATGGAAGGACACCAAATGATTTACGCATGGCCCTTTGACGACACCAACGAACCCAACCCAGACGAACTCGAAGAACAAGAAGACGACTCCTGGAAAGACCGCGCCTACGACCTCTGGGCAGACAAATAAACCAACCACAAGGGAGGTAAAACCATGACACTCACAACCCCAAACCACGCCGGCCCATAAGCCAACTCGACGTAGCCCCCCCTCATGCTCGACGAAATCAAACACCAAATACGAGAACTCGACCACAAACTACGCCGCACACGACCACCAGAACCAATAGGAGAGCCGCAAGAAGTGTGGCTTACCGCAAAAACTCTCACCTACAAGTTGAGACAACAGGGGTACCAGATCACACCCGAACTACTTAGGAAATGGGCAGAAAGAGAAAAAATTCGAAAAGGACAATCAACCAAAGGCACTAACCGGTATTTGCTAAATGACGTGCAGAGATTGCTTTACAAAAAGGCGGGAACGAAGCAATATCGAGAAACGCAACCATGACCCGCTGGTGCTCAATGTCCGTGCCGCATACTATATTCAGACATACTTGAAGCAGAGGAGGTCCTAAAATATGTCACTTACAATCAGGCGTCATACACCGGAAGATTTATACCGCCGCCACGACGAGCTTTCGAAACAGCTTACTAGTGCATATTCCTCAGTTGAAGGCGCTCCGATCAGCCTCCGGGATCTTCGTGACTTGGCTTCAATGGGTTGCCTTTCGATGGAAGAACGTGAGCTTTATGACGAACTTCGTCGCGTAGAAATGATGCTCGACATTGACGAGTAGCTCAGTCACGCAACGGGAATTCAGCGACAAATCAGCACAAGATTTCGCTTCCGAGGTGCTTGCAATATTGATGGCAGCACTGCCGCTGCGGGAATCACAACTCAAGAAACGTCTTGACGTAAATGACCAGTCTGGTGTTTACGTCATTTCGTTTCAGGCACCGCTGCATTACGGTCGGGGGACCTCAAGCATTGAAGAATGCGAATGTATCAGTCCCTGTGATCTGTATGCCCTAGCTGTTACTTATAAGCTGCAAAGTGACCGAAGTGGACAGTACCTGACCGTTAGACACAGTGATTACTCAATCCGTGTCCATACACAATCTGCAATCAAATTTGAATACGAGCGAGACAAGGAGCGGGTTCCAGCTGCCCATATTCATTTTTCGGGCATTGGAGGTCTTCTTAGCCCAGCCCTAATGAAAAATGGAAGGACTAGTAAAACCGATAAAAGGAAAGATGGAGACATAAGTCCGCTCCATGTACCGGTAGGAGGCCATCGATTCCGGCCATCTCTCGAAGAATTTCTGTATTTCGTAATTCAGGAATGCGGGTTTCGAGGAAAAAACGGTTGGGAGGTAGCGCTGAAACATTCTCGAGAAAAGTGGTTTGACATCCAACTCCAGGCATCTGTTCGAGATAACCCCGCCGTCGCGATGGATGCTTTAAAACGCTTAGGATTCACAGTGACCCCACCAGAAACTGGGTGCCCTCCTTCACGGCGGCATGACAGCTGGTAACTGTCACGCACTGCGCTATAATCGACGCGACGACAACTTATACCCTCAACACACGTCGGAGTATTTGTTGACTTAAGGATTAAGAGCTCCTGCCTCGTGGTGCGTTACGAGCAGGTGACCGAGACAGACTCATAGCTCGCTTCAACTTCTTCAGGGCCTGGTGGGCTAAGCAGATCTTCAAATCTAAAATGCGATGAATGAGCAAGGCATGATTCTAGCCCAAAAATAAAAGGCCTTGGAAGACACCAAGGCCAACAAACAAACGCACAAAACGCTTAGTATCAGTATCTAACCCGAACCCATTATGCTGCTCCGCATACTGAGCAATATTTCCAGGGAAGATAGCGGTATAAAAAGCCGCCAACGCAACACCAAATAAAAACAACCCTCAAATGAGCATGAAAACCCTAACCATCCCCCTCAACACGCCCCACCTAGACGCACTCCGCGACGAAATCAACAACGGCGCACTAATCCTGCTAAGTACTCTCGCAATAACAGCACTACTAGCAGCAATCACACGACAGGTTTACTTTTTCACTCGGTATCGAGACCCAGCAGTGCGCCGCCTAGCAAAACACAAAGCAACAGTTGAATTCAAAGCAAACGTGAAAATTAAAGAAATCAGCCCACAAGGCTGGATGAAAATAGCACCAGGCGACAGAGAATGGTGGAAGCTACTAACCCGAACCAAACAACTCGACAACATCCTCAAAATCCCAACCAGAATCAAAATCGCAGACCAACGCGTACAAATATCAAAGAAACTCCCAAACTCAGCAGCAATCCCCGGAAAAATCACCTACGACCAAAACAAAGACATCCTCACAATTGGACGCAACACCCAAACAGGAGAGAAAACCCACCTACAACTCAGAAAAGCCTCCAACATCCTGGTCGCCGGCCTACCAGGAAACGGAAAAACCGCCCTCCTCAAAGGCATCATGAACGCCGTAAGACCAGACGCACATGTAACCTACTTCCACGGCGCAATTGAAACCGAACAAGCTATCACCGATGCCTTAGAGGCACTCGAAAACTTAAAACAACAACGCCTAAAAGACGGCATCGACTACTGGAACGGAAAAACCAAACACCGACGACTAGAAATCTTCATCCTCGACGAAAGCCAACAATACTTTAAAGCAAAAAACACAAAAAACACGGCAACCCCACCCCCAGATGCAAAAGCCACAAAAACCGCAAACATCATGAAAAACTGCCACCAAGCAGGAATCATTGTCACAATTGCCACCGCCGACATCACACCAACCGCCATACCCGCCCCGATACGAAACCAAACCAACACCAAAATATGCACCAACGTGCACACCATAGACCAAGCCCAACTCATACTCGGACGAAAACCAACAAAAACCGACCCCAAAACCATAAAACTTCCTCCCGGAAGAATGATAATCAGTGATAGCAACCAAAACTGGGAACAATTCGACATCTACAATTCAGAAAAACCTTTAGAATAGACAACCACGGAAGATAACGAGGCAACTCACTCAAACCTCTAAACCACCCCTAGAGATGACGATAAACCACTCGAATTCGAAGATTCTATTCTCTGTTCAAACAACTGGACGCTAAAGCGGCCTCCAGGAGTACTTCATACGTATTCCCAATCGAAATCAAGTTCGTTATAGCGACTGTAAAGTCGGCGAGAAGACGTCAACACACTGGGAACAGGCCACTCTCGAGACCCGTACGTACCCTAAACGCCTTGGTCGCCCGTGGGTTGGAGAGTTGTGGGGGCGGGGGTTGCCCCTGGGTGGGGGTATGAGTAAACCCCCGAGGTTTGGTGGCCTCGGGGGTTGTTTGGCTTGTGTTTTAGAAGCCGAGGATGTTGCGGTTGAACTCGTTGAGTGCGTCTGGGATGAGGTATGGCAGCTTGCGGAAGAAGAGGCTTGCCTGCTCGAGGGTGTCCCAGCCGTTGGAGATGGCTGCGTGTGCTGCTTCTTGTGCGTTGGTTACGAGGTCTGCAATCATTTGTTTTCCTTTCGTGTTTGGGTTTGTGCTTTGTTGTGCACGGTGTGCACTTTACGTGATGGGGTGTGGTGGTGTGCAACTTTGGGGTGTGGGGTTTGGTTAATTGGTGAGTCCTGGGTGTGGTTGTTGTGGGAGGTGGAGGAGCTTTTTCTTTTTTGCCTTTCCGGTGCGGGTTTCTTGGGTGGTTTTGTTGGTGTGGCATTGGTGACAAAGTACGCGGAGGTTTTCTAGGTTATGTGTTCCTCTGAAGTGTCCCAGGTTTTGTTCCGTTTGAGTAGATGGGAAATCTGGAATATGCCAAGAAAATTTGACCAGGATGC
>NZ_JASPGY010000015.1:0-10014 GCF_030229765.1 Corynebacterium nasorum
ATAGCCCGCCCAATCGGGTGGACAGACTATGAATCTTCGGTGCCCTGAGGTGGAACTGCTAACAACGAAATGGGGGGGAGCGGGGGCAAAGTCAATAATTCGAGTCTGGCATAAGTAGATAAGGATTGCCTAACCTAATACTGTTTCAAGTTATGTTCCCGATCGGGAATCGGCAACGGAAGCGAGGCGGCGACGATGAACAGAAAACGTGGATCGACCAGAGAACCCCTCTCCGGAGGGGGAGTCGGGGACGCGGGCCCGGACGGGACGGGCGACGGCGACGCCGTGGCATCGCAGACGGACGATGGGCGGTTGGTACACGTCGCACCGGTCGCAGCGGGTGGCCGACCATCCACCCGCGATATGCTCGGCGGCGCCATCGTCGAAGTGCGGCGCAACCCGGTGTCGTCGCAAAGCGGAATCGGCTACGAATGCCCGGACATCGACGTCGTACGCGAGGTGTGCCCCTCGATCCTCGGATATTCCTACCACGTCGCCTTCGATGCTCTCCCCGATGAGTCGGTGGAGAAGATCCGCACGTCGAGACTGTACGCGATGCCCGTCGTCTCCGGTCTGCTCGCCCGTCTCGGGGCGGCCGTGACGTCGCGGAAGGCGCGGGCGATGCGGGGTCGGCGGCCGAGACAACCGTCGTCCGGGCGACTGGCCCGGGTTCCTACAAAATGACCGCGGCCATTGCCGCCGCCACCGTTGCGTCGGTCACGGGGAAGCCGGTCGCGCCGGGGTGCCGGGATCTCGTCGGCCACCCCCGGCTCCTCGAACCGGTCCTCGCCTTCGCCCGCGATGCGGGCATCCATATCGAAACGCCGCATGACAACCTGACCACGGGGCCACTGCCGGCAGCGGCCCAATGCGACACTAAAGAAAAGGAGAAACGATGACGGATCAAGCTGAACGGGGTGCGGCGATCGTCGTCCGCGACCTCACGAAGAGCTACCCGATTGCGGGCAAAGCCGGCACCGCGCCCGAAGGCGGGGCAGGTGCTCCGCCGGACGGCGGGCGTAAGGGAAAGCGCGGCGCCCGGATGCGCAAGCATGTGCTCGACGGCGTGAGTTTCACCGTGCCCGCCGGGTCGATCGTGTCGTTCCTCGGCCACAACGGCGCAGGCAAGACCACCCTCATCCGAATCCTGTCGACGCTCATCACCGCAGACTCCGGCGAGGTGAGCATCTTCTCGCGCGATGTGAAAGAGGATCCGGCGGGCGTGCGCGCCGACATTGCCACCACCGGCCAATTCGCGGCGATCGACGAGAACCTCACCGGCCGGGAGAACCTGGAGTTCTTCGGGCGTCTGCGCGGACTCGACCGCGCCGACGCGGCCGCCCGCGCGACGGAACTGCTCGCGCAATTCTCGCTCGCGGACAGTGCCTCGACGTTGGCGTCGGCCTATTCGGGTGGTATGCGGCGCCGCCTCGACATCGCCGCGTCGCTGTGCGTCGTGCCCAGGTTGCTGTTCCTCGACGAACCCACGACGGGGCTGGACCCGGTCAGCCGCGAAGAGTTGTGGGGCTTCATCCGGCAACTGCGGGACGACGGAATGACCCTGGTGCTGACCACCCAGTACCTGGAAGAGGCGGAGGCGCTGGCAGACCACGTCCATCTGCTCAAGGACCGCCGCATCGTCGCCAGCGGAACGCCGGAGGAATTGCGTCGCGACTTCGGGTCGCACGTGCTCCGCGTGTCCTTCGCCACCGCCGCCGGGGCGGAGGCATTCGCCCGCTGCCTAAGGGGAGCGTGTCTGGACCGCGCCCGCGTCGCGGGGAAGATGGTGTCCCTCGACGTCGACCCCGGACCGCAGGTCCTCGAGGCGGTGGCGCGGGCGATGGAGGCCTCGGAAGCGTTGCCGGATTCGCTGAGCGTGTCGCCGCCCACCCTTAACGAGGTGTTCATATCGATGAACGCGGGGGGTGCGGCGCGATGAGTGCGACGTCGGTCGCGGCGTTCCTCCGTCGGGATCTGCTGCTGTTGCGACGCAACACCGCGTCGCTGATCTCCATGTTCGTTGTTCCTCCCCTCTTCCTGCTGTGCCTGTACGCGGTGTTTGGGTACTCAGCAGGGCAATCCGGCTTCGGGTACCTGCGTTTCGTGCTCGGCGGCTGCCTGTTCCAGGCGGCGATGTTCACCGCCGCGGCGTCGGCGATGGCGGTGGGACAGGACGTCGAATCCGGGCTCGTCGACCGTGTGCGCGTGTTGCCCGGGGCCACGGGCGGCTATGTCGCCGGCAGGCTCGCCACCGATGTGCTGCGGATGTCCGCGTCGATCGCGGCGCTGCTGATCGTCGCGTGGGCCTGTGGCCTCGACATGGCTCTCGGTGACGTCGCGTGGACAGTCCTGTGGTCACTGCTCGCTGCCGCGGTCCTGTCCCTGGTCACGGACGGGGTGATCCTGATGGTGCCCGCTCCGGTGTCGACGGCCTCATCGATCCAGGCGCTGGAAATGCTGCTGCTCATGTTCTCCACTGCGTTCATTCCGACGACCGCTGTGGACGGCTCCCTGCGCGACATCGTGCGCCACATGCCTTTTTCGCCGGTGATCGAGGTGATCAGGGCGGCGTCCCCGGGCGCCTTCCCGAATCACGCCGGGGAAGAGGCCGCCCTGTGGCTTGGTGTCGCGACGGTCGTCGGAATCGTCCTGTTCATCCGCCTGTTCACCTCGAGGAGCGAATCATGATCGACGCCATTTTCGTGCATCTGCGGCGCATCGTCCACACTTGGCTGCGGCGCCCTGACTTCTGGTTCATGACGTTCATTGCTCCGCTCGTGTACCTGTTCATCGTCAACCGCATGTTCGGTAGCCTGGTCAGGCAGCTCACCGGAGAGTTCGAACTCCGGAACGCGGTCATCCTTGTCGTAACGGCGTGGGCGTTCATCTTGGCCATCACGGGATCGTCCACCGTGTTCGTTGAACGCAGCAATGGCCTCCACGAGCGGTTGATCACAATGCCGGCACCGTACGCGGCCGTGCCGACCGCACGGATAATCGCCGAGTTCATCCGGATCATGGCGATGACGATCGTCGTCGCGGCGGTGGCCGCCTTGCTTTCCGACGGCCCCCTGGAGGTGTCCTGGTGGTGGAGGATCACGGTGACCGGCGCGATGGTTGCCGCGGCGGCCGCATGCACCGGCACGTACATCGCGTTCTCCATCACCAGCCCCCAGGGATCCGTGGCCCTTATCCCGTTGATAATCGTTGCGATGTTCGTCAACACGGTGCTCATGCCCGCCGACCACTTCCGTCCCCTCCTGCGCGGAATCGCCGGGCACACCCCCGTATCCGCGGCCGGCGAGGCCGTCAACGGTACCGGGGCTGCGGGTCTGGTGGTCTGCGCGGCCTGGTTCTTTGGTATCGCCGTGCTCGCGGCGTGGGGCATCGCCGTGAAAACGAGGCCGGGGGAGTCTGCATGACGGCCCGCGAATCCGAGCATCTAACCCGAAACCGCCGCGTGGACGCGGCCCACACACCCGGAGACAGAACCAGATGAAGTCGATCGCCCAGATCGTCCAGAACAACCGCAGGCTCCTCGCGGCCTACGAGGACAAGGTCCAGCCGAGGTTCCTAAGCCGCTATGCGCGCGAACCGATGGACGCCGCCGCCGTGTACCGGAAGCTCCGTGCGCTGGATCCCGGGCCGGATGCGCCGGCCCGGGTCCTCGACCTCGGTTGCGGAACCGGGTGGCTCGCCCGCACGCTCGCCGCTGAGTCTCGCTATCGCAGGGCGAACATCGTCGGCTACGACCTGTCGCCCAATGCGATCCGCATCGCCCGCGAACGCGCCGCCGCCGACGGGCTCGGGGCCCGGACGGAATTCCACGTTGCCGACATCCTCACGCCGCTCGCGGGAGAGCCCGGCGGGGCCTGTGAAATCTGGGTGTGTGGCGCGCTCCACCAAATGAAGGATGCGGGAGCCGCGCTCGGCAGGGTCTCCGGGCTGCTCGCCGACGGCGGCATCGCTTACGTGCAGACGTTCGTCGAGGATCCCGACGTGAACGAGCGGGTCGACATGGCCGTCATGGCGAAGATGGGCCACCGGGTGTTCCGGGGCAGCGAGCTCGAGGACCTCGCCGAAGCCAACGGGCTGAAGCTGGACGGAGCCTCACGCGCCGGCATGGTGTATTTCTGCACTCTCGCGAAGAAAAGCGCGATCGGGGAGGCGGGGAAGTGAGCGCCGTGGACGGGACCGTCGGCCCGTGGTCGCTGCTCGCCCCGATCCGGACCCGGATGCGTGCGGTGGTCGCGTTGTCCGTCCTGTCGTCGGTGGCTACCGTCGCTTCGCTGGTCGGCATCATCGACATCGCGATGACGTACCCGGAGGCCCCGGTGCATCGGACGTGGTTGGCCGTGGTTGTCATCGTCGTCGCCGCGACGGTGCGAATGGCTGCGGACGGCGCCGCCGGCATGCTCTCGCACCGGGCGGATAACGACCTGCAGCTCCACCTCCGGCGCCGGTTGGTTGCCCATATCCGGAAGCTGCCGCTGGGTTGGCTGGACGCCCGGCGCTCGTCGGGGATCATCGGGTCGGTTGAGAAGGACGTCGCGGCTGTCCACCAGCTCATGGGCCACACCGTCGGCGAGACCGTGGTGGCGGTGCTGGTTCCCCTGCTTTCCCTCATCGCGCTCGTCGCGGTCGATTGGCGGATCGCGGCGGTGGCGGTCGTCCCGGTGCTGGTCACCTTCGCCCTGATGGGCGTGATGATTTCGCGCGGAGCCGGTCTTCAGCGCGACTACGAGCGAGCCTCTGAAAAAGTGACGGCTGCGGTCATCGAGTTGGTGCGCGGCATCCCGGTGATGAAGTCCTTCGGACGCGCCAGCCAGGGCGCGGGCCGCTACGATGCCGCGGCGTCGTCGTTCGTCCGCGCGTGGTCCGCCTGGTCCCGGCAGTCGAACATCTATCTCGGGCTCATCGACGTGGTGACGTCCCCGATCACGGTCCTCGCAGTGGTGTGCGGCGCCGGCCTCGCTTTGAGGGACACCGCGGGCGGCAAACCGGAGGGTCTCGTCGCCGGGCTGGTTCTCGGCCTTGGACTCTCCGCGGCGATCGTGAGGGTGGCTATGAACTCCGAACCCATCATCGCGGGGATCGCCGCCCTGAAGTCCATCGCGGAGGTGCTGGGCACGCCGCCGATCACCGAGTCCGCCGAGCCGGTGCCCGTGCACGGAGGCGCGCTCGAGGTCCGGAACCTGGTCTTCTCCTACGGGGATGGGCCGCGGGTCCTCGACGGGATGTCCGCGACGTTCGAATCGGGGGCCCTCACGGCGCTGGTGGGACCCTCCGGTTCCGGAAAGTCCACCGTCGCCCGGCTGTTGGCGCGTTTCCACGACCCTGTCGAAGGCTCGGTGCTGCTGGGCGGCGACGATCTTCGCGACATCGCCGTGCGCGACGTGCACCGTTCGGTGTCGGTGGTGTTCCAGGATCCGCAGTTGCTCACGCTGCCCTTGCGGGAGAACATCCGGCTGGCCAGGAGAGACGCCACCGACGGCGAAATCATGGCGGCCGCGAAGCTCGCGAACCTCGATACGGTCATCGCGGCGCTGCCGAAGGGCCTGGATTCGGTGGTCAACGTCGACGTAACCTTTTCCGGTGGTGAGGCGCAGCGCGTGGCCATCGCGAGGTCGATTGTCACGGACGCGCCGGTGCTCATCTTCGACGAGGCAACCGCTTACGCGGATCCGGCTTCCGAGGCCCTCATTCAGTCCGCAATCGAGCGTTTGGCTCGTTCGCGGACGGTGATCGTGATTGCGCACAGATTGAGCACGATCCGCAACGCTGACCGCATCCTCGTTCTCGATGGGGGAGCGGTCGCGGAGGCGGGCACCCACGACGAGTTGCTTGCGCGCGGTGGCCGCTACCGGGATCTGTGGCGCGCGTTCGCCCTCGACGACGAACCATCCGCCCCGCGGGGCACTGAAGCAGACGATGAAAAGGCAGGGAACCGATGATCCGGGACTTGTGGTCGATGACGGATCGGCACTCGAAGATGACGCTGGCGTGGCTCATTGCGTTGGCCGCGCTTGCCGCGCTGGCACAGGGAGCGGCGTTCGTCGCGCTGCTGCCGCTGCTGTCGGCTCTGGCCGAGGGAGATGATGCGACGGCGTGGCGTTTCACCGGCGTCATCGCCGGCCTCGCGGCCGCCCATGCGGTGCTGTCCCTCGCCGCGGGGACGGTCGGCAGGGCGAATTCCGCAGCGGTGCTGTCGTCCCTGCTGCGTTCCCTGGGCGAACGCGTGCTGACGTTGCCACTCGGGTACGTCACCAAGTCCACGGCCGGCCGCTTTTCGGAGATGGCGTCTTCGGGCATGGCGTTCGCGGCGTCCGTGCCGCACGTGATCCTGCGGCCCGTCATCGCCGCTGTGGTTACGCCGACCGTCATCGCTCTCGGAATTCTGGCGATGGATTGGCGCGTCGGGTTGGTTCTCGTCGCGTCGGCGCCGGTGCTCTTCTTCGCCTACCGGGCCATTGGCCGGGTCGGCGGGGAGTCGGACGAAGCGCATGCTGACGCCGTCGCTGCCGTCTCCGGCAGGCTGATCGAGTTCACCCGCGGCCAGCAGGTGATTCGCGCCGCGGGCGACGGTTCGGCGGCGGACGCGATGGTGGATGAGGCGATCCAGGCCCAACACGATGCGTTCGCGAAGGCGACGTCGACGCAAGGCGCGGCCATCGGACGGTTGGGCTCGGTCGTCCATGCGGTGTTCACGGCGGCGGTGGTCGTCGCCGTGGCGGTCGCCGCGACGGGCGGGATGTCACCGGCGCATTTGGCGCCGATGCTCATTGTGGTCGTCCAGTTCACCGGACCGATCACCACGGCGGGAGCGTTGTCCGGCGGTTTCGGCGCGGGCCGCAACACGTTGGCTGCGCTGCGTGAGCTGCGGGCGATCCCCGTCCTTCCCGAGCCTGCCGCACCGGAGCTGCCCGACGGGCATGACGTGGAGTTCCGCGGCGTGAGCTTCGGGTACGGGGAGAAGAAGGTCCTCGACGGCGTCAGCTTCCGTGCGCCTCAGGGAGCGCTGGTCGCCATAGTGGGACCTTCGGGGGCGGGCAAGACGACGGTCATGCGGCTGCTGTCGCGGTTTCATGATCCGGACTCGGGGGAGATCCTCATTGGCGGGGTGCCCTTGCCTCGGATCGGCACCGACGGCGTGAACTCGCTGGTGACCCCGGTGTTCCAGGAGACGTTCCTCTTCGACGCGTCCGTGCGGGACAACGTGGTCTTCGCCGACCCCGGATTCGGTTCCGGGCCCGGCGACGGAGACCGCTTGCGCGAGGCCGCCCGGCGATCCGGGGTGGACCGCATCGTGGAGCTGCTGCCTTCCGGGTGGGATAACCCGGTGGGGGAGGAGGGGACGCTGCTGTCGGGAGGCGAGCGGCAGCGCGTCGCCATCGCCCGGGCGCTTCTGAAGGATTCCCCGGTGGTGCTTTTCGACGAGCCGACGTCCTCGCTGGATGCGGCCACTGAGCGGGCGATTGTTGGCACGATGGAAGCGTTGCGCGGCGATCGCACCGTGATCGTCGTCGCCCATCGCCTGCACACCGTCCGCGATGCCGACCTCATCGTCGTGCTTTCGGAGGACGGGACGGTCGCAGAACGGGGCACGCACGATGAATTGCTGGCGAAGGGCGGCCGCTACGCCGAGTCGTGGACGTGCCGGACGGGAGGCTCCCCGGGCGCCTGATCCTCGTCCGTCGAGGACCATCGCTCCGGTCCGGTACCGGTGCAGTGGTCCCGCCACGCCGTCCCGGTCAGCGGGTCCTCGACGATGCCCTGGGCGACAGGGTCGTAATTGAAGCCGTAGTGCTCGGTGCGGTGGGCGGGGCACACGTCTTGGACGGTGATGTTGGTGACGCCGGGTTCCCGCACGAAGGAGTTTTAGTGGGGGAGCACGGCATTGTCGTGCCGCGTGCCCAGGAAGGTGTACCGCACGCCCGGTCGAGTGATGTCGCCGATGGTCAGCTCATTCAGCAGCATGGAACCGGAGATCTGCTGTTCCCAGGCAAGCGCGTTCGTTTTGCCGGCGTTTCGGGAGTATCCGTGGCGCATCTCGGGGTGGACGTCAAAGCGATCGGCTGCGCTGTGCGCCCGGGGCCCGTGGTTCGAGGCACCGGTACCGATGAGCTGTTCGACGACCCGGTCCCCGCCCAGCTCCCGGATGTAGTGGTGGGGCAGGGGTCCGCTGCCCTGCGAATACCCGACGAGGTTGACCGCCGGGGCTCCGGTCGCGGCCAGCACCCGGTCGACGACGGAATCCAGTGTTTTCGAGCTGTGGCGGATGTCGCCGCTGAACACGGCCCATTCGACGGGGTGTCCATCGACGACGAGCGGGTTGTCGGTGAACGTGTAGGCGCACAGCCCGGCCCGGGCGAGGCGGGACGCGAGGCCCGCCCATTTCGCGTAGGAGTCCTCCCCGGTCCCGGGAATGAGGATGACGGGCAATTCACCGTCCCGGGGCGGCACCGGAAGTCGTTGGTGCCGGGGGGCACCAGACCGGGCTTGGCCATGGACAGGGCCCGGGCGGCCGCGGGTGAGGTTTGCCGGCGGCTGGGCCACCGGTCGGGAAACCGCCGTCCGACAGCGACGAGGGGATTCTCGTCACCTCGTCGGGGTGTTCCTATATAGGTTGTCAACTCCGTGGGTGGGCTTGTTGGTGGTGTGAAGGGTTTCTGCTTCGTCTCGTAGATGTTGTTTTGGGTACCTTGAGGAGCCGGTTGGGCTTGCTGTGCAATCGGCTTGGATGGGGGTCTGGTGGCTTTAGGCTGCTGCGGCCTTCTGGATTGTGGGGATGTCTCGGTAGTGCTCGCCTTTTCGCATCATGGCGAAGAGGACGTTGAGGCGTCGGCGTGCGAGTGCGACGACTGCGGCGTTGTGTCTTTTGTCTTCTTTGCGTTTTCGTTCATAGAATTGCCGGGAACGCTCGTGGAATCTGATCGATGCAAAAGACGATTGCCATAGGGCGTTCTTTAATTTTTGTTGCCAGCGCGGTTGGGCGATTCGACATAATGGACGTTCCCGACTGAGTCGTCCGCAGTGATAGGCCTGCATAGGACGCTAGGTGCGCTGCATCGGGGAAGTCGGACATATCGCCAACAGTCATGAGGATCTGTGCTGCGCTACGTGGGCCGATGCCGGGCATGGATAAAAGAATCTCGGTTTGAGGAATGTCTTGAATGAGCTTGAGTACCTGTGCTTCTATTTCCTTGCGATGTGCTAGTTTGGCCAGTGCGTCTTTGGCGGACATTGCTACGCTAAGTTCGGGGTATTCTGCGCCGGCAATGGACACGGTCTGTGTGTGGATGGCAGCAAGCATGGCATGGATGACAGGCTCGGGATTGCGCGCTTTGTGACTGCGCGCAAAGGCTGCTAGGCGTGTTTTACCGATGCGTCGAATCTTGGTGGGGCCGCCGTATTTTGCAAGTAGGTGGAGGATCCATTTTCGGTGAATCATCTGTCCGTGCAGGACATGTTCGAAGGCAGGATTGGTTCCCACGAGCGCGGATCGCATCTGGTTAATTAGGCGTGTGTAGGCTCGGGCGAGGTCTTCGTCGATACCGTTGAGAACTTTTGGCTGGGTAAAGACTTCCTCAACGCGGTCGACGCTGCGCAGGGCGTCTGGAAGGTTAAGACCGGCATGGGCGATGACGTAGGCGTCGCGTACATCGGTCTTGGAGTTGCCGACGTGGATGCGAGAGAGCTGTCGCATCGCAAGCCCTGGTAGATAGCGATCGTCTGCCCTATGTGTTGGGCGACTGCGACGGTTAATCGGCCGATGTTGTTGGGTTGATCGACAATGACAAGGACCGAGGTGTTGTCGGCGAGGAATTGGCCGAAGAGCTTGCGTAGCGAGCCTTCATGCTGATTGATGCGTTTGGGCAGGACTTGTCTGCCTTGGGGATCGAGGACGCAGGCGTGGTGGAAGTATTTGCCGACGTCCACGCCAATGACGAAGTCATAGGCCATGGGTGTGTTCCTCCTAGCGATGAATTAGAAGTTGGACTATTTGAGCTTCAT
>NZ_JASPGY010000016.1:0-6321 GCF_030229765.1 Corynebacterium nasorum
ATTTTGGGACCAGCACCCGCCGCAAGCAATAATAGAAATCAAGGCAAACGCCTAGGAACAAAACCCGGGGCACTTCACTCCTTGGCTTATTGGGGTGATGTGGTCTACTTCGTGTCCTGGTTTGCCGCATTGTTGGCAGGTGTGATTGTCGCGGTTGCGGACATATTGGCGTAAGTGGTGTGGGGTTCCTGGGTGGTGTGGGTTCTTGTTGCTCATGGTGGTTTAGAGGTCGGGTTTGATTGCTGTTGGTGCTGGGTGGTGGGGGATTTCGTCTGGGTGTGCTTGTCGCCATTCGGTGATGTGGCTGAGTGCGGAGTTGTACTTGTGGCTGAGTGTGTTGACGCGGCCGCGGAGTGTGTCCACTTGGTCTTGGAGATTGTTGACTCGGTCGGTGAGTTGATGGGTTTCTTGTTGGATAGTGTCGACGAACGCTTTCCATTCGGGGTAGCGGGTTTGTTCGTGGGTTTGTCGTTCTTTTGAATGTGCGTTGATGGTGGCGGTTACCCAGGAGGCTATGCCGGTGATGGCGCTGGTGGTGCCTGTGGCGATGATGGTTGTTAGTGGTGTCATGGTGTGCCTCCTTTGGTGTGTTGTTGGGTTATTGGAGCGGTTGTTGTGGGTTGGGTGCGGGGTGTCCTGGCGTTGCTCCTTGTGGATTGGTGGGTGTAGCGCGTGGTGGCGCAGGGGTGTGTGGGGTTGGTTGCGTCTCCTGTGGTGGCTGGGCTGGAGTGGGCCGATAGTCAGAGTGTTCGCCGGTGGTGATTGCGGCTAGGGCGCTGGCAATGGTGGCGGTGATACTACTGGTGTTTTGTAGCCAGGTATCAACTTGGTCGGGGCTGGCAATACCGAAGGCGGTGACGGTGAGGGCGATGAGGCCGGTGACGGTGTAGATGGTTTGTCGGAGGTACCAGGGGGAGTGGGTGATGCCGCGGTCGAGTTGGAATTGTTGTGGGTGGATGATGTTTTGTGCGTGCTTTGGCATGGTTGTTTCTCCTTTCTGGTGTGTGCGGGGTTTCTGGTGTGTGCGGGGGTTATTGGTTGAGTAGGTGTTTGAGGTCGTCGTGGGTGCCGCGGTAGGCGTTGATGTCTACGACGCCGGGGTAGGCGGCTGTGTGTCCGTTGGAGCCGTATTGGAGGATGTCGGGGGTGTGGTCGCCGAGTGGGTAGTTCCAGCGTGGGCTGTTGTCGCCTGGGTAGAGTTGTGCGGCGGTGCCGTGACTGTTTTGAGTTCCGTAGTTGGAGACCCAGAGGGCGCCGAGGCCGTCCATGGAGGGTTCGCCGCCTATCATTTTCTCCCAGTACCAGGCGCCGGAGTAGATGCCGGGGACTGTGTAGCCGCGGCATTCGAGTTCGTGTTTTGCTGCCCAGACGTCGTTTCCGGAGAGGAGGGCGTTGCCTGAAGGGTCGATGGATTCGACGTCTATCCAGATGGGGAGGTCTTTGCGGCCTTGTAATTGTTGGTCGATGGTGTCGACTTGTTGTGCGATGGTAGTGCCTTCGGAGGGGGCGCGGAGGTACCAGTATCCGCTGGTGATAAGCCCTGCGGTTTCTGCGTCCTTCAGGTGGGAGTTGAAGATGGGGTCTTTGTAGGTTCCGTCGCAGATGCGGATGATGGCGAAGTCGTAGCCTTCTTGTTGTGCGGTGTGTAGGTTGAGTCCGTTGTTGTGTTCAGACACGTCGAGTCCGTACAGTGGCATGATTATTTTCCCCCTTGTTTTGTGGTTTTAGTTGTTGAGCCAGCTGTGTAGGGCTGGTGTGAGCGCTTCGATGGTGTTTCGGCCGGTGGTGTAGTCATCTGGGCCGAAGAAGAGCGCGTGTAGTTGGTTGGTGGCGTTGAGTATGGGTTGGTTGACGACCCATGCTCCTGGTGGTGTGTCGCGGTTTAGGCATACTCCCATGTTTTATCCCCCCTGTTGTGTGTGGAACTGGTGTTCCCGTGTGGTGATTTTACCCTATGAGGGTTTTGAGTCGTTTCGTTGTGGCGGAGATGTGTTTTTGATTTTCGTTGAGTTGTTGGAGGGCGGATTGGCGGGGTTGTGCTTCGCCGACAGCGAGTTCGGTTTTGGGTGGTGTGCCGGGTGTGTGGCTGATGGTGGCTTCATCAATCCAGGTGGAGAGGTTCATGTTTCGCCATTGGATGCCGATTTGGTCGCCGACGTTTACTTCGTAGCCAAGCTGGTAGGGGCAATTATCGGCGAGTTTGAATGAGGCTGAGAGATTGCCCTTGCCTTTGGCGAGTGCTTCGTAGGCTTGTTGTTGTCCTTCGATGGTGAAGCCTTCTCCGGAGGCGACGAGTTCTCGGCGTCGGTAGGGGCCGAGGTGTCGTGCTCTGCGGGTGGCTTGGTGGTGAGTGAAGGCGAGTAGTTTGTCTTCGGTGAGTTTGCCGGTGGCTTTTTCGAGTTTGTTTTGTAGGTCGTCGAGTTGTTTGTCGTTTCCGGGCCAGGCGTTTTTGGCGCCAGCGATGGCTCCGCCGACGAAAGTGGCGGTTGCCCGCTTCAACAGTTGGTTGATGGCGTTGGGGGATTTTCCACCGACGGTGACGTCTGCGTACTTGGAGCGTGTGATGGTGACGTCGCTGGTGGCGTAGTCGATGTGGGTGGGACGGAGCATAACCCAGGGTTTGTAGCCGTCTGGGTTGGTGCGGTCGCCGAGGCCGACAGTGGAGACGTTGTCTTCTGGGTCCCAGCGGCGGCTGATGTTTTTAACGCCTTCTCTGATGTGTCCAGCGACGGAGGAATCATTGGTGAGGGGGACGATGTCGATGATGAAGGTAGGCTTCCACAGTCGGGTGTGGGTGGGGAATGGTTGCTTGTCCCAGGGCATCCAGAGTGTAATGGTCAGGCGGAGTCCGGCGGCGTCGAGGGTTTCTTTTGTCAGGTCGGCAAGTGAGTCGAAGCGGGCGGCAAGCACAGTCCAGGGGGTGGTGGTGGATTTGTGGAGTGGATTGACCATAATCGGCCAGTCAGCGTAATCACGCCAAGCAATAGGCGACCATGGGTCGGCATCGGGCAGTAAGTCGAATTGGTAGAGACGGCGCAGGTTCATCAAGATGAAAGTCTTAATGACACGTAAAGAGTCGCCGGCGCGTACGTCCATGTATTTGGGTTGGATGGCTTTGATGGTCAGTGGGTTGGATTCCATGACGAGGTAGTTGGCCAGGTCGTGGATGGAGGTGCCGGTGATTTCAACGGTGGGGTCGTGTTGTTGTGCGTGGTCGATGATGGTGTCGACGAAGTAGGTGTAGCGAGTGTGGCCGTATTCGACGACGAGGAATTGTTGGATGTCGGTGAGTTTGCGCAGGGTGGAGTTGGGGTCGCCGTCGAAGGCTAGTGGTGGGATGAGGAGGTCGACGACGGGGTGGTTGGCGGGTACTTCGAGGGTGAAGGTGCCGGCGTCGTTGACTTTGTCGTTGGCTTTGAACTTGGTGTATCCGGTGATGATGGCTTGTGGGGTGAGGTATTTGTCAGTCAAATAGACGAACGGCGTGTGGTCGTCCTGATGCCGTTGCCCAAGTGCGGCCATTTGAATTGTTTGATGTTCCTGCATTGCTGATTATTCCTCCTGTTTGTGCCCAGGGTTGTAGGTATTCGTTGCGCCAGTGGATGTGGCATTTGTGGCAGTCGATGGCGGTGGCGTTGCCGGGCATGATGGGGCGTGTCCAGGCGATGCCGCGGAGTGTGGCCCAGGCGTTGTGGTTGGGGTAGCCGTGTGTGTCGGTGACGAGTCCGCCGGTGTCGGGGTTGGTGTGGTAGATGAGGCCGGTTGTGCCGAGTGCTGGTGGGAGGATGATGGGGCCGTTTTTGTCTTCGGTGACGCGGGCGGTGAGGCCTTTCCAGTGGATGGTGGGCCAGAGGGGGAGTTGTCCGGTGTTTTCGATGGTGGTGATTCCGGTGGAGGTGTGTTCGGGGCCGAAGTAGCGGCCGTCTTGGGCGGTGAGGTGTATTTCGAGGGTGGTGGTGTCTGTGGGGGCGGTTTCTTCGGGAAGTCCGATGGGGGACTCGAGGTGGACGAAGAGTTGGAGTTCGGGTTGGCGGGGTTGGTGGAAGGTGAGTATGGCGGGTTTGTAGAAGTCGAGGCCGTCGAGGAATCGGCGGATATTGGTTTCAGTGGTCAGGCTGGTGGTGTGGGTGATGCTGACTGTGAGGGTTGGGGTGATGGGCTCTGGGGTGGCCGTATCGTAGGTGTGGGTGGGGAAGTGCTGGGTGGTTGGTACTGGGTGGTCAGATAGTTTCCCGTCGGTGCCGGAGATTTTATGTAGGCTGACGCCTTCGTCGCCTTCCTGGGCGCCGGCGAGGTGCCAGGTGTGGCCTTTGTAGTCGGTTAGTTGGATGTCCACTGTGCTTTCCTCCTGCTAGACGACCATTGGGGTGGTGAAGGTGTTGATTTTGACTCCGCGTTCGAGTGCTTCGATTCGACGTTGATAATCGTCGAGGGCTTGGTTGACGCCGCGGCGAACGTCGTCGGAGGAGACTTCCATATTGTCGCCATTCATGTTGAGGTGAACCTCGACTGGTGGGAGGGCGTTTTTGCCGGGGTCGTCGGAGGTGCCGGCGACAGCGACTTTGACACGGCCTTGATTGTCAAGAATGTCTGGGGCGTTGGTGCCGTCAATGCCCCAGGGGGAGCCGAGGTCGTCGGTGATGTCGGCAAGTACGTCGCCGAGGAATTGTGAGCCCCATTCGATGGGGGCGCCGACGCGTTCTTCTTGACCGTTAAGCCATGCTTCGACGCCTTCTGAGAAGGTCTTAGCGGTGGCGTCTAAGTGCTGGGCGGCATAGGTAATGCCTTCAGCAAAGTCGGTCATTTGCTGCGAATTGAGTACCCACTCTGATTGGCCGGACGTGTTAACAGCAACAGAGTTATTGGGGAGTACACCACCAGTGTCGCGCAGGAATGCAGGTAGTACACCGCCGTTTTTGTAGCCTCCGGCCCGGTCGTAGGCCGCGGAGAGAGAACCGTAGGTAGCCATGGCGTAGTTCATGGAGGCGCGGATGTTGGATTCTGGGTCCCAGATGTCGTCGAATCCGGGGTCTTTGTAGGATTGGAATGTGGGGTCGATGGTTTGCATGAGTCCCTTGGATGGGGTGCCTTTGGCGGCGTTAGAATCCGTATTATTAATTGCGTGGGGATTGCCGCTGGATTCTTGTTGCATGCGGCGTAGGACACTGTCGACTAGGGATGTTGGTTGTCCTTTTTCTTTTAGTAGGCGGGTGACTAGTCCGCGGTATTTGTTGACGTCGCCGCCGACGCTTAGGTGTTCTTTGACTTTCTTGGCTACGGCGGTGACTTTGTCTTTGAGCCAGTTCCATGCGTTGTCGGCGCCTTTAGTGAGGTAGGCGGGTGCGACGGATTTGGCTAGGTCGGTGCCGCTGCTGATGCCGAGTTTGTCTTTAACAGCGTTGATTTTGCCATCGAAGAGTTTCTTTGCTGCGTTGGCGAAGTCACCACCGAGTTCAATGGCTTTGTTGATGACGTCGTCGGTGACGTTCCATGCTTTGCCTGCTGTGGATTTGATGGCGCCGAGGACACCGCCGTCGGCGAAGGAGCCGGAAAGTCCGGTGCCTTTTCCTGCTCGTGCTGTAGCGTTCATACGTGCGACAGCTGCTGGGCCGCCGACTGCTCTGGTCCATTCGGGCCGCATGATGGCCTCACCACCGGATAGGTTGAGCGTTCCGCCGGTAGGCGAGAAGAAGGTGTGTATGTCGCGGCCTGGGGTGTAACCGGGCATGACGCCACCGGTGGCGAAGCTGACCTCAGGAAGCTCGTCTACACCAGTTACCTTGGATACAGCGTTCCATGCGGGGCGAATGCCGTTGTTGTAGGCGACGTTGGCAATTTTGCCGGCAATTGACTTAATAGTTTCCCAGACACTGTTCCATGCGGACTTGATTCCATCAGCGGCTTTTTCAAACCATTGCTTAACTTGGTCGACCCCTTGCTTCATGCGGTCGAACGCAGGACGAACGTGTGCATCGACAATGCCTTTAATGAAGTCTGACATGTGTTGCCAGGCAGGAAGAAGAACGTTGTCAATAATGGCCTTGATAGCGCCAACAACCATGTTCCACACGGTCTTAATCCCGTTAAATACTGGCTGAATAGCGTTATTCCAGATAGCAGACAGGAATTGGCTCATCGCGTCCCACGCTGGGATAAGTACCGTATCGATGAGGGCTTTGATGCTGTTTACAACAGCTTCCCAGAGCTGCTTTATCAGGTTGAGGATTGGTTGGATAGCTGCTTCCCTGAAGTGCCCCGGGTTTTGTTCCTAGGCGTTTGCCTTGATTTCTATTATTGCTTGCGGCGGGTGCTGGTCCCAAA
>NZ_JASPGY010000017.1:0-4670 GCF_030229765.1 Corynebacterium nasorum
AACCAATCAACACACAACCATGCACACAAAAAATAAAAAGTACATTGGCACACTATTGAGTTCTCAAACATCACCACTAACCAACAAAAAATTAACTTCCCGTTAACCTCTCATCGGCAGCCCGTACAAACTTACTCAACTCAAAGAACAAAGTCAAATCATCGAACCAAGTCCGTACAAAATGTCACCATCAAGTAACCTCCCGGCTACCTCTCGGCGACTTGGATTAATCTAGCCCACCACAACCAAACAACACAAATCCCCAGCACACTACGGAAAACTGTGTACTGAGGACGTCGTTAAAAGAGCTCTTCTTCTTGAGTTCTTTCGATCGTGGCGCCGAGACGCTGCAGGTTTTCTACAAAATTCGGATAACCGCGGTCGATGTGGAAAACATCGTGAACCGTAGTGGTCTCATCCGCACACAACGCAGAAAGCACCAAGCCCGCACCTGCGCGGATATCGGAGCTCCATACGTGAGTAGAAGACAGCCGCTCTTTGCCACGGACTACTACATGGTGGCCGTCAACCTGGGCGTCGGCACCCAGGCGCAGCATTTCATCTACAAAACGGAAGCGGGATTCAAAGACATTCTCTGTAATGACCGTCGTTCCGTCCGCAATGGCGGAGATGCCAATGGCCATAGGCTGCAAATCAGTAGGGAACCCCGGAAATGGCAGGGTCTGATAGTCCACCGACTGCGGGCGCTGATCCATGCGTACGCGGAAGCCGTTCTCATAGGTTTCCAGTTCGGCACCGGCGGACTTCAGCTTTTCCAGTGGCAGGTGCAGGTGGCGCGGTGAGATACCGCCCACCGTGATGTCCCCCTGGGTCATGGCGGCGGCATATGCCCATGTACCTGCCACGATGCGGTCACCGATAACCTCGTGCTGGGTGGGCTGCAGCTTATCGACGCCCCGGATAGTCACCACCGAGCTTCCTTCACCTTCGATATCGGCACCCATGGATTTGAGCATGGTGCACAGATCGACGATTTCGGGCTCACGAGCCGCATTATGCAGAACGGTTTCCCCCTCAGCGAGAACCGCGGCGGTGAGGATGTTTTCGGTTGCACCCACTGACGGGAAATCAAGGCGAATATTCGCGCCACGTAGGTGGGTGGCTTCTGCCACGACGGCACCGTGCTCAATACGAGTGGTAGCGCCCAGCTTTTCCAGGCCCGTCTGGTGCATGTCTAGCGGGCGGGAACCAATCGCGTCGCCGCCGGGCAGCGCTACCTTGGCATGACCACAGCGGGAGGTCAGGGGTCCGAGCACACAAACGGAGGCGCGGAACTGGCGGACTGCATCAAAGTCCGCATTAGATTGTGGCTGCGCAGGAGTAGTAATCCGGACTTCAGAGCCCTCGATAACTACCTCGCAACCGAGCCCCTCGAGGACCTTCTTCATCAGGGGGACGTCCAGAATTTCTGGGCAGTTGGTCAGCGTCGTAGTGCCCTCCGCCAGCAAGGATGCGGCCATGAGCTTTAAGACGCTATTTTTTGCGCCATCTACTTTGACGGTGCCCTCTAAGCGGGCACCGCCGGAAACAATAAACTGATCTTTCACAACTGCCTACGCTACCGGTTCTTAAGGCAACGCGCCGATGCGACGGGCGGCATTGACCGCCTCGTAGCGGGTGTGCGCACCGAGTTTACGCATTACCGAGCGCAGATAAGACTTCACAGTTTCTGCGCCGATTCCCATTTCCTCAGCCGCTTCCACGTTGGTGTGGCCCAGGGCCACACAAGAGAGAACGTCGAGCTCGCGGGCGGAGAGCTTGGTGGATTGCTTCACGCGCACCGGAGAAACCATCTGGTCACATAGCGTCTCCAGTTCCTTGCGCAGCTCCTCGTCTTCCACGCGGTTAGCCAGCATGCGCAGCTTGGAGTGGGTGGAGCGTACCTGTTCCCACTCAGCACCGTTCATAACGTGGCCGCGGGCGGCTCCGCCTTTAGACCCATCGGCGCGGCGCATCGCGGAATTTACAGCTAGGTCCTGCTCAAGAGTGCGCGCGGTCATCGTCACTTCTTCAATGACCTTGTCGCCCAGGCGAACTGGTGAATGCACTCCCACGTAGAGGACGCCGCGGATTTCGCGCTGGACCGTAACGGGCACAGCCACGATGGAGTGCAGGCCCTCGTCTTGGATTACGCGATCATTCTCGTGCGAAATGGTAGTAGCACGGGTGTAATCGGAGACGCCTACCGCGCGGCGAGTGCTCACCACTCGCCCACCCACACCAACGCCTGAGTCAATGATCAGATTCTGCAGCGCTGGGGTACGTAGGCCCACCCACTGCGTAATCTGCAAGCGATTGTCTGGCAGCAGCGTGGCATACATCGTCACCGGAATACCTGTAGCGGTTTTCAGGGACGATAACGCCGCGCGTACGGATTCTTCATCATCTTTGAGGCGATGCGACTCCATGAGACTCTTTCCTCGTCGGGGGTAACCAAGCAGGTGTACCCGTCTTCCCCCCGGGAATTTGGGGGCCAGCGGGCAACTGAGTGGAAGTATAGACAGCATGTGGGGGTAATTCGAAATCGCCCCTGGCTTATCCGGTGTTGTAATCCCACATGGAATGCCCGAATGCCCGGTCTAGAATTTATATACTGACCGGTCTACTTGTGTAGTGTACCCTTGCGTTGTACACGATTTGAATCCAAATCCGATTCCCAAAGGAGTCAATACAATGGCTGTCTACAACAACATTATGGAAACCATCGGCGGCACCCCGCTGGTCCGCCTAAACCGTCTTACCGAGGGCAAGGGTGCAACCGTGCTTGCCAAGGTTGAATCTTTTAACCCCGCTAACTCCGTGAAAGACCGCATCGGCAAGGCCATCGTTGAGGCCGCTGAGAAGTCTGGTCAGCTCAAGCCGGGCGGCACCATCGTGGAAGCCACGTCCGGCAATACCGGCATTGCCCTAGCTCTGGCCGGCGCCACTTTGGGCTACAAGGTCATCTTGACCATGCCGGAGACCATGTCCAACGAGCGCAAGGTGCTGCTGCGCGCCTATGGCGCAGAGATTGTACTGACCCCAGGCGCGGCGGGCATGCAGGGCGCCGTCGACAAGGCGAATGAAATCGTCGCCGAGAACGACAACGCTATCCTGGCTGCACAGTTCGCCAACGAGGCAAACCCGAAGATGCACGAGGAGACCACCGGCCCGGAGATCTGGGAAGACGCCGAGGGCAAGGTTGATGCCTTCGTTGCTGGTGTAGGCACCGGCGGCACCGTTACCGGTGTGGGTCGCTTCCTCAAGTCCAAGAATCCGGACCTGCACTTGGCCGCCGTCGAGCCGTCCGACTCCCCTGTCCTATCTGAAGGCCACGCTGGCCCGCACAAGATCCAGGGCATCGGCGCCAACTTCGTTCCTGAGGTACTTGACCGCGAGCTTCTCGACGAAGTCTTTCCCGCCACCACCGAGGAGTCCATTAAGGCCTCCCGCGACTTGGCCACCCAGGAAGGCCTGCTGGTAGGCATTTCCGCCGGCGCTAACGTCTCTGCAGCTTTGAAGCTGGCAGAGCGCCCAGAGTTTGAGGGCAAGACCATCGTGGTTGTCCTACCGGACTTCGGTGAGCGCTACGTCTCCACCATCCTCTTCGAGGACATCCGCGAGGCTTAAATCACTTCGGATGAATAAAAGCACCCGCCAACCTTGGCGGGTGCCTTTTTTATGCCAGTACTATGTGAGCATGAACATTATGAGCTACATCCGTGAAGACTTAGCGAATGCAAGAGATCACGATCCAGCCGCTCGCGGCGACGTCGAAAATGCAATAGTGTACTCCGGCCTCCACGCGGTGTGGTCTCATCGCATTTCGCACTGGATGTGGAAGCGCGGCCTACGCGGGCCCGCGCGCATATTAGCGCAAATTAACCGCTTCTTTACCGGCGTGGAAATCCACCCGGGCGCCACTATCGGTCGCCGCTTCTTTATTGACCACGGCATGGGCATCGTCATCGGTGAAACCGCCGAGATTGGCGATGGCGTCATGCTTTACCACGGTGTCACCCTCGGTGGCCAGGTACTCACTCAGACTAAGCGCCACCCCACCATCGAGGACAATGTAGTCATCGGCGCAGGCGCTAAGGTACTCGGCCCCATCACGATCGGTGAGGGATCGGCCATTGGCGCCAATGCCGTAGTGACGAAGGACGTGCCCGCCGAACATATCGCGGTGGGCATCCCGGCCAAGAACCGCCCACGCAATCCAAATGAGCGCATCAAACTGGTCGACCCCGACTACTACATCTAAATTCTCTCCCAGCGGCCCACAGGCACTTGTGGGCCGCTTTTTATATGCCTTCTGGGCGTAGCAGGTCGCGGTATTCGGGATTCTTTTCTATAAAGTGCGCCACGGCGGAGCAGGAAGCGATGACTTGCTTGCCGACGCCCCGGGCATCATCAAGCGCAGCCTTAATCAACGGCGCAGACAGTCCTTGGCCGCGAAAAGCATCCTTGATGACCGTGTGGTTGAACTCGCGGGTATCGCCCGCGTCTACGTAGTAGCAAGCACCCGCCTCAGTACCGTCCACGGTGAGGACGTAACGGGATTTATCGGTCTGGTGTGCAATAGCGTGTTCCAGGGTTAAGGGTCAAAAAGTGTGTCCGGAATCGCGGATTTTCACGGATTGACCTGTAGGTTTCCGGAAAGTATATGC
>NZ_JASPGY010000018.1:0-3375 GCF_030229765.1 Corynebacterium nasorum
CATATACTTTCCGGAAACCTACAGGTCAATCCGTGAAAATCCGCGATTCCGGACACACTTTTTGACCCTTAACCCTAAGGCCACATTCACGGTAGATAAGGGCCAGAAATTTGAAATTTTTCGCCCTTATCTACCGTGAATGACAGTGACAGGTGTGCGAGACCCAGGGCTGTGGGCTGGACCCCGGAAATCGGATAGCCGCAACGTCACGGATACTCCTCAGGACAGGCAACTATGCGGGCCAAGATTGTGCCCCATTTGCGGTCTTTAAACGCGATAGCTGGGGCTTGGTTGCGACCTCAGTTGTCGTTCATAGGTTGAGACACACCTCTAGAACTGCTCCTGAAAGCGCTAAAAGCAGCAGAGCTGGGCCTCACACGGACTTATTTTCAGCAGCCGTCACTTCGGTGTGGAAAGCCGCAGAGAATCGATGTGGTGAGACATCCGGAACGATGTCTCCAAACCAGACACTGTTAGTCCGACAGCATTCCGGCTGTTCAGAGCTTTTCTGGCCAGCTTTCCCTTTACCCTTAGGCAACCACGGGGGCTCATGCGGCTACCGCGTGAGCTCCTTGAAGTAGCAAAACATGCGGTAACCGTTCCCGTCTTCGTAATGTGAGAATCCGCGTCCCTCGTAAAAGCGGCGAGCGTCAACATCCACTTCATCGACATTGATCTGGATCTCGATGACGTCTGCTTTAGACACTGCGGTTTCTACTAGGTCCATGATGGCAGTGCCTATCCCCCGCCCTCGAAGCTCGGGATGAACGTAAAGCTCTTCAAGCATCGCGATAGGCCCCTCATAGTAGGGGCTGGGTCGAAGCGTCACAAAGGCGAAGCCGGCAGGTAACTTCTCACCGTCAGCGATGCAGACTATGACGTCATCGCGCCGAAGAAGACACTGAAAACGCTCTGTAAGAACATCGATTGACGGGCACGGGGTATCGAATTCGGCGTTGAAATCACTGAGCATCGCGGCCACATCATGAGCACGTTCGTGCGTAGCCCTATTCAGGTCGATCCCTTCGGCCCGAATCATCCTTTGAGCCGATTTGTCCAGAGAGCTAGCACTAGCTGGGACCGTGATGTTAAAGCCAACACCGAAACGGTCGATCACCATGCCGAAGTAGTCGCCCCACGGCGCCTTGGCGAAAGGCATGGACGCATCGCCGCTGTCGGCTAGCGCAGCGTAGATCGTTTCAGCTTCTTCCACGGAATCAGACTCGACGGTGAATCCGATATTTCCTAGAGTGAGGCGATCGCAAGAGTTCTGCAAATCGTCACCTCCACCAAGAGTAAAAGGACCGCGAAGGGTGCCGTGAGCGATGGCGTCACGTGGCGGATCGAAGGGGAACTCAACTCCATTATCTAGCTGCTCGCCATACGTCAGCATCTCGAGATCACCACCGAAAACCGAATGATAATACTCGAATACGTCGCGGGCGTTACCAGGGAAAGAAATGTACGGCGTGGTCTTTACTGTCATGCCGCAATGATAACCCTATTTTTCGCTCCGGTTGCGGGCGCGCTGTAAGGCGGTATGGTTTTGCACGCGTGGGGATTGAGGGTGTGAATCCCACTGTCGTGGGTTTGATGAGGTAGTCGATGTTGCGGAAGCTTTGGCATCGGCGTGCGTTGTGCTCCGTACGTTGTTTCAAAAACGGGTTTCATCAAACGGAACAAAACCTGGGACACTTCATATCCCACCCCAGGCCTAATGACTTGGGTGCAGCGGCAACGCTCATCCGATTTAGGCAGAGTCGTTGCAGGATCCAGTGGGTCACCTGGTCCGTGGTCTTTGAATTGTCGGGCGCGCAGGCAAGGCCAGCACGGAAGATCTTCTGCAAGCAACGCTTGTTGGTGCACCGGTAGCGTGGAAGGCGCACATGAAGTTGTTGGGTGGCCGACGATGGGCAGATCGACCAGGCTGCGGATGACGTGGTCGCGGAATACTCCAGGCTGCCCGCAGGTAGGGCATTCATTGATCGGCTCGACGGGTTCGGCTTCAATAACAGTGACGTCACCGTTTTCTGTGGCACCGGTGATAGTAGTTCCTAGTTTTGCGGTGCGGCAGATGGTATCGACGATGACATTTCCGTTAGGCTGCACAGTAGGTCCTTAGTTTTGTACGGATGGATTAGATACCTTTTTCCTACAAAGCCAAGGACCCCAATATCTTGTGCCACGCCCGAACCCCCGGCGAACTAATCAATGCACTCTAAAACCGGAAGAGCCCTTTTAGTACTACTGGTGGATTTCGGTTTTGGTGGGGATTAACGCCGCCGGCTTCGGTTTTTCCGTTGAGGAGGTCGTTGACTACTTCCCGATGGTGAAATGGGTCGATGGTGAGGTAGAGAGGAACCAGTCACCTGGAAGAGATCGATCCAGTCGTTGGTGTGCAATCTGGGAGGTAGGGTCGCGGGGTCGATTCCTCGCGAGCGCAACCATGATTGTGTTTCTGAACGTGATGAAAACAACCCTGCCCTTCGGAGAATTTCCCCTATCCCGCGTCCCCGGGCAGTGAAAACGGTGTGCACCATCGCCTGAAAGGCTTTGCGCTGCTCTATCGGAATCTTCGGGTCACCCACCCGGCGGATCACTAAGATCCCCCCGTCAACGTTTGGCTGTGGCCGGAAAGCAGACCTTGGTACCCGAGAACCCAGGTGAAATGTGAACCATGGGGACCACTGAGCCGTCATCATCGTGCTTGCGCCTACCCCGGCCCGGCGGCGAGCGACTTCCCACTGCATGAGGAGTACAGCGTCAGTCCATGCTGGCGCATGCAGCAACTTTCGAAGAATGGCAGTGGTGAGGTGAAAGGGAATGTTTCCCACAATGACGCAGGGAGTGGCGGGTAACCGGAAGTTAAGGAAATCATCATGGACCACTTCGACCGCCGCCGAGGAGGTTTCTTGTGTGATTTTGGCAGCTAGTTTTGCGTCCACTTCAACTGCCGTTATCGCCCTCCCCAAGTGGGCCATCGGGTGAGTGAGGGCACCGCTTCCTGGTCCGATCTCAATGATGGGGCCGGAGGTTTGTTTCACAAGGTCGATGATGGAGTTGATGATCTTGTGGTTGGTGAGAAAATTTTGGCCATGCTCGTGACGGCCGTGTCCGTATGCAGACATCAGGTGTGCTCCTTGGATTTGAAAGGGAGCCGGGCATGACAAATAGCCGCCCGGCTAAAGGACCGGAGCGGTTTTTAACCTACGGGGTAGGAAACCGCCTTAGCGGTTGGTGCGCAACCGCAAGAAAGCGGTACCTGAAATCAACATGGGTCTAATTATATCCATTTAAAGGGTTAAGGGTCAAAATGTGTGTCTGGCTCGGCGTGTCGCGGGGGTTAGATTTGGCCTTTTTGAATGCCGATTGAGT
>NZ_JASPGY010000019.1:0-3266 GCF_030229765.1 Corynebacterium nasorum
CCTTAACATCCTTCGGAGTCCAACGCGTCACAACTACCTCCCGGTCGAAGTGGCGCATTCACCCCTTGACAGCACGCCCGTTGCCACAACATCCAGGAGTCCAATTGTTTCATGCCGATTTAGAGCACTACTTAGCCATTGTTGAGCGGGTTTATGTTGCGGTGCAGCGGAGTGGAAGGCATAAACGAGAATGTTGACATCAGGAATGATCATCGAGTACCGCCCACACAGCTTCTTTGTTGCTGAGATCAACTAGAGCCGGTCCGCCGCAATCGAAGGAGGGCAGGTTAACGGGGGTGTCTTCGGTACTGATGCGGGCTTCCTTCTTGAGGGCAGCGCGGACCGCCTCTTCGACGTATGAGCTCAAAGTGACATTGTTGGCTTTGGCTTGGACCTTCGTTTCTTCAAGGAGTTTCGGCGGGAGGTTTATCGTCGTGCGCATACCTTTAGGGTAGAAAGCATCAAGTCATCATTCAAGAGGTGCAATGATGTATCTGCCTTCAGGAAGCCGTGAAAGGTTGACTGGTGTCTTAATTCAGTGCGAGCGTCAGGATCAGTACTCCGATGGAGAATGCGAGCATGCCTAAGCAGTTGATCCAGAATGCGCTACCGAGGAAGTGGGCGCGGACATGGGCTGCTGCGGCCGCGCAGAAATAGGCGATGACTCCAATCATGGCTGTGATTCCTACGCCGGGGAACCAGAGGCCGGCAATGAGTCCTACGGCGGCGAGGCACTTGATGACAATGAGCGCCCACCACCAGTCCTTGGGGAGTTTGACGCCGCTGAGGCAGGCTTCGATGAAGGGGACTGGTTTGAGGGAGAGGGCGGCGTCGCCAAGCAGAATGGCTGCTAGTAGAAGGGAGGGCCAGGCTGGGGAAGATTCTAGGATCATTGGGTTACTCCGAATGCGGTGTTGAGGCGTTCGATCGATGAGGCGGCTTGGGATGTGAGGTGCTCGGTGTCGTAGATTCCGGCGGCCCAGCCGATGAGTAAGCCGAGGTAGACGTTGTACAGCAGGTCGGCGTACTCGGCCGCATCGGCGCTGCTGAGCCTGGTGCCGAGTCGCAGGGTGATTTCATCGGTCAGGAGCGTTTTGAGTGCGGTGAGCGCTTCGCCTTGATTGCCTTGTTGGATGAGTGCTGCGCCAAAGGCGCGGGAGAGCTCTTCGTGGCCGGTAAACATCTGGAGGAAAGGTCTCAGGACATCGAGAAGGCTATCGGATTGTCCCCGGATGTCATCGTGGAGTTCTGAAATGTGTTGGCCAATGGTGCGGATGAGCAGCGTTTGTTTGTCGCCGACTCCCATGACGGTTCCCACGCTAACGCCAGCTTCGGATGCGATAGTCCGGATGCTGGTGGTGGCGTAGCCCTGAGTGAGGAAGAGTTCGTAGGCGGTGGCTAGGACCTTGCTGACGGTGCCAGCTTTGGCGGCCGAGCGCGATGAGTGAACGTGTTCAGTGAACATGTTCAAAAGGGTAGCTCTTGATGGTTTCGAGGTCAATGACGCCGAAGTGTTGACAGTTGGCGCTAGGCCAGCGTGGGGAAGACGCGGTCGCGCAGCAGGTGTGCAAGCTCGCGGTCGGGGGCTGCTGGGTTGACCCAGGCGGTGTCGCCGATTTCGGCGGCGGCATGGGGTTCGTCGGCGGTGACGGTGCGGGTGTAGGTGAAGATGGTGCCGACGACGACCTCGCCCGGTTCGTTGGCGGCGGGAGCGTCGAAGGTGCCGAGTTTGTTGAGGCTCTCGGCGTCGAGGGTGAGGCCTACTTCTTCGGCAACTTCGCGCAGGGCGGCGTCGACAAGCGCCTCGCCCGCCTCGGGCTTGCCGCCGGGCAGTTGGTACTTGGTGGAGGACTTCTTGCGCACGGTAAGCACGTGGCCTTGTGGGTTGCGGATGACGACGGCTGCTACTTCAATCATGGCTGCTGATTGTAGGCGGCCTAGAGCAGCGGCAGGAGCACGAGGGCGAGATTGAGTGCGATGACCAGCGCGGCAAGCGTCCAGCCCACGGCCATAGACCAGGGTTTCGCGGCGAACTCACCCATGACGTCCCGGGAGCCGGCATAGCGGAAAAGCGGGATGATGGCGAAGGGGATGCCCAGGGAAAGAAGTGCCTGGCTGACCACCAGTGCCATAGTGGGGTCGACCCCGCAGCCGATGATGACCAGCGCCGGGATGAGCGTGACCAGGCGGCGGACTAGTAGGGGGACCTTGATGTGAAGCAGGCCGTCCATGATTTCGGAGCCGGCGTAGGCGCCCACTGACGTCGAGGCGAGGCCGCTGGCCAGCAGGCCGATGGCGAAGAGAACGCCGGCCAGCGGGCCGAGGTGGCTGGCAATCGCCGTGTGGGCCCCGGAGATGGTCTCTGTGCCGTCCACGCCGTAGAGGGCCGAGCCCGCCAGGACCAGCAGGCCCACGTTGACGAGCCCGGCGATGGACAGCGCCACGGCGATGTCCGCGCGGGTGCCGGCCAGCACGTGGGGGATTTCCAGGTCGGGGTAGCGCTGCTTGGTCAGGGAGGAGTGTAGGTAAATGGCGTGCGGCATGACGGTGGCGCCCAACATGGAGGCGGCCAGCAGGATGCTGTCCTTGCCCTCTAGGTGGGGGATGAGGCCGCCGGCCACGTCGGCGGGGTCGGGCGGGGCGATGGCGAGGCCGGCAAGGAAGCCGATGCAGATGACCAGGAGCAGGCCGATGACAAGCCCCTCGAACCACTGGTTCTTCTTCTGGAAGATGAGGAGAATGATGGAGACCGCGCCGATGATGAGCGCGCCCGCGAACAGGGGGAGGTTGAAGAGGAGTTGCAGGGCAATGGCGCCGCCGATGACTTCGGCGAGGTCGGTGGCCGCGGCGATGAGCTCGGCCTGGGCCCACATGCCTAGGCGCGCGCGGCGGGAGAGACGCTCGCCCATGATTTCCGGCAGGGAGCGGTGGGTGACTAGGCCCAGTTTGGCGGAGTGGTACTGGATGAACATGGCCATGAGGTTGGCCACGACGAGTACCCACACCAGGAGGTAGCCGTAGTGGGAGCCGGCGCTGATGTTGGCGGCTACGTTGCCGGGGTCGACGTAAGCCACTGCAGCAACGAAGGCGGGGCCGGTGAGGCTGATTAAGGTCTTACGCATAGGCATCTCCATACCAAAAGTTCAACTACTTGAAGTCTAGTTTTCATCGCCATATGTTCAAGCCAGGGGGCGGAATCAAGCGGTGGATGCGCCACGCTTGAATAGTTCGTTAAGTATTTCACGTGGGGTTGCGCCGCCGAGGAT